>CAYNUX010000098.1:0-10991 GCA_964400115.1 uncultured Cytophagia bacterium | reverse complement strand
CGCGCATCGAATCCATACAAAATGTTCCACACCTTGCCCACCTGGTGCAGACGGTCGCGGGTCAGCTCTCCTATGGCAACGTAGAGCGGAATCCAGAATCCTACCCACAGTTGCCAGACAGGCGTTGAATCCGGACTCTTTGCGATATAGTCCTGTAAAATCCCTCTTTTTTTCAATAACCAAAACGTGGCAAGCAGGGCCAGTCCCCCCCCGAATCCACAGGCATACTCCCACATTTTCCACCAGGGATTTTCAATATATAAAACCACCCGATGTAACAATCCACTCACGGAAAACGATAATGCAAATCCCAGGGCAATGGCAAGAATGACATACAGGCTCTTGCGCTCGATCCAGGACGAATGCAAAGAGAGCAAAAGAACCATGCCCAGATAGCCCAAGAAACTTGAGGTTAATAGACTGCCTTGTTTTCGGAGCGTGGATCCTGAATGGTCTTGCCACTGTGCAGTTTACCGTCAATGGTTTCTTTTCTGAACGGCTTGCTCGGATCATAATATTTTTTGGCAGCATCGATGGTAGAAAGCAAAATTCCTGGCTTGTTCGCTGGCAGTTTTTTCTCCACCAATCCGTCTGGTGTGATAAAATAACAGGGCCAGCTATAGGGCGCCGATGAATTGGTCAGAGACATAAAAAAGGCATTGGTGGCGGCTCGTACCTGAGCCGTCACCGGCATGATCTTGGGATGGATACAATCCTCTCTGTGACGGGCATTATAAAACGACTGAAAGATCACCTCCACTCCCGATTTGCTATACTCTCTATACAATTCCGGAAACCGGACGTCATAACAGATCAGTAACCCGCATTTTATGTCATTGATGTCAAACGTGACAAAATGATCTCCGGGAGTATAATAGTCCAGGTCCCCAGTGGTACAGAATCTTTTATCATATCGATCAATGATTTTGCCGTCCGGATTGACAAGATACAACGAATTGTGCGGTTTGTGATCTCCACTCAGCCGGTGTGAACTCCCCAACAATACCCATAATTTTAAAGTCTTTGCCAATTCCAAAATAGCGCCGGTTTCGGCTTTTAACAGATTCCAATCATAATCTGCGAAATTCTTAATATCTGCACCTCCATAACCAGACAATGCGCATTCAGGAAATTGCACCAGTTCAGCACCCTGAATTTTTGCCTCTTGCATCTGTTTTTTGATCCAATCTGCGTTTTCAGGTATCTCACCGCTAACAGGAAACTGACAAGTTGCGATTTTTAATCGATGGTGCTGTTTCTCCCCCAGAAAATCTTTTTTAAAATGGGCATAGAGGCTATCCGGACTGCCCTCGAACCAGTATATCTTTCCCTGGATCGCTCGCTTTGAGAAAGGCGGTATATTGCCGATATTGACAATCGAGTGCAGGCAATCTGCGGGATGATGATTGGTGACATGGGAGGTATTTTGCCAAAAAATGCCGCATACCCAGGTCTCGGGAATGTTGACGCGGGTAATCAACCCATGGTCTACGGGATTTTGCATGACAGCTTTGTAGGGACCCACCTCGGGCATGAGGTTCCCTCCGGTCCGCAAATCATCGATCGCCATGCCCATGGGGGTTCTGGCGCCGAGGGTCTTTTCCGCAGCAGGGATCACCTGCCAGGTTTGATTGCGCATTACCCGGGTCAGACTTTTCTTATCTCCGGACTGGTTGCGCCAAAGTTCATATTCACTAAACGCAGGAGTATTGGCAATTTTGCGTCGCCATTCGATATTGGACCCACCCCCCAGCCGAAAACATTGTTGCACGCCATAATAAACTGGCAGGCCTTGATTAAAAGTCCGGACAGTCAGGAGAATTTCCACGCCATCATGTACCGGTTTCATATAGAACGTCCACTCTTGTTTAACCCAGGCTTTATTTTTTTCAATTTTCTCAGTATAGACAAATACCCGAGTCGAAGTTTTGAACTCTTTTTCCAATCTGTGAATTTCATCTGCATTGATATCTGCCTGGCTTTCAGACAGTGGAACTTGGCCAAATTCAATAGGCTCATGTTCATGAAAGCGATAGCCAATTCGGTTGTTTTTGTGCCCGGTATGGGTCATGGTGGCAAAACCGCTTCTTTCTCCCAACTCGATGTGTATGGGGGATTCATGATCAGCAGTGTTTTGCGACAATGCACTTTGTCCACCAAAGATGCCAGCAATGATGAGGATATGCAAAATGTTTTGACAAGATAGTTTTCTCATGATTCTTTCCAATTTAAGATTTTTCGGATCCATACCCTTGAATCAAAAGAATGATCCAAACATGAGCAGCGAGTTATAGTAATTCAGTGATAGCGAACCAGGTCGTCACTAACGAAAACAGAAACACGGCAAATATACCGACATTCGTTTGCAGCTTTGCCCGGTGCTTTCCCATCAGAGATTCCCGGTTGATCAGAAAAAAGATAGGGGCTACCACCGCAGGCAAAATGCAGGCCTGAAATGCCTGACTAAAGACCATCAGAGCCGGGGGGGCGTTGCTCCAGAAACAGCATTCCAAAACTGAACAGGATTCCGGCCAATCCCAGGATGCGAAACAGCGGAGAGTGAATATCCCGGGGTCTGCCCGTATAATCGCTGATGATCCAGGGCGCAATGAGAATGATGGGAAACACTGTGGAGATTCCGGCTCCTGCGATACCGAGAATGAGAATGAATGCAGCGATCTCACCACCAATGGGTTCGAACAGTTGGATCATCTCGATGGTATTGTCGAGCTTGAGTCCCATCACATAGAGGGTACCGGCAGACACGGCCATGATAATGCCACTGAGAAAAAGCATCATAGTGGCAGAGACGAGAGCATCCCGTTTCTCGTGCTTGAGGTTATCGATGCCCCAGCCCTTTTCAGCGACCAACGTGCTGCGGATAATAAATACCGCAGCCGAACACGTGGTACCGGCCATGGCCGCCACCAGCCCTAATGCTCCGGGTACATCTGGAACTCGCGGAACGAGTCCGGACACGATCACGGAAAGGCTGGGTTTGACCATAAAGAACACCAGAATGAAACACAGTCCCATGAGGATGACAAAGACCGTAAGAATTTTTTCAAACACCTGATACCGGCCGACCCAAAAGAGCGTATACAGGGCAATAACCAGGACCAAAATGATCCACACCGGATGGATGCCTATACCGCCAAAGAGAAGCCGTGATCCTTCTTGCAAAAGCTCGGCCACGATCCCCATAATGCCCATGAGAGCCAACAATTCACCCAGAATCAAAGCGAAAATGATATAAAGAGCCAATATACGTCCGACGCGAAAGTTGGTTTTGATGTTATAGAGCGCCGTATGGCCGGTGACCAGGGTGACCTGGCCATAGGCAACCATAAGAATATAGGTAAAAACGCATGAAAGGACCAGAGCCCAGAACAGAGCCATACCGTGTTCGGCTCCGGCCTTGGCCATGGTGGTCACGCTGCCGGTGCCAATGTTATAGCCGATCAGGAAAAGACCGGGTCCCACGGCCAATAAAGCGAGACCGATCTTTTTATAAAAAGGATTCCCGGACGATTGCAATGAATTTTTGTCAAAAGAATCGTTTTTCTGCATGGCGATTATCCTGTAGAATGCTCGAACTGCTTTTGGGAATTAGGTTTTTCAGCTCTGACGTTTGAATGTCCGCGTTTTTGGATCGATTCCAAGAACCTCGGCAATCGTCAATCCCCACATTTTGTCTCTTACCGGCACAGGCACATTGTTGGCATCGAGCATTTTTTGAAAGCGCTCGATATTCGCTTCCAGGCCAGCAGGAGCTTCGTCTGTGCCAAACGGAATATGCTCCCATGCTCCTGGCCCGCCTTTGAGGGTATGAGGATTTTCCTCTGCTTCATCACTCGACCACCACAGGATTTCACTCATGCGATCAAGGCGTCCCAGTTTGATGAATTTCAAAAGAGTAGACCCGGTGACATCGAAAAAAAGATTCGGGTTCCAGCGAGCGGCTTCGGCGGCCTCTTCATACCATGGATTGCCCAAATGAGCGCCTTGCATCGTTGCCCGGGAAAACAGTCGGGCAATCGTATCCAGATACATGGGACGCATTCGCGAGGATGAGCCGTATTGTGGGGTTTCAGTGATACGATGACTGGAAATGCCGGTATGGAAAAGCATGTGCATGCCATATTCCTCACATAACCGGTACATCTGGTAATAGATCGGATCGTCCCAATTTTTTTGCGGACTGTGAAATTTCATGCCCACGAAACCATTCTTTCTAAACGTCTCGATTTCACGGACTGCGTTGGGATCATCAGGGGCCACCCTGCCATAGCCGATAAACAGATCCGGATAGCTCTTCATGGCATCGATCATCAATTCCATATCCTTCATCCAGGTCAGACAGCAGGCCATGACTTTTCTGGGACGATAAATTCGTACCATTTCATCGACCCACTTTTCTGTTCCGTAACAATGAATATGCGAATCGATAATAAAATCAGGTATAGGTCCGGCGGGCTGAGCCGTTGTCTTTGTGGCGGTACCCGCCAAATTTGGCACTGTTTCCAAAAAATTCTCTTCTGTCCAATTTAGACATATTGAAATCTCCTATCTCACAAATAAAACGTCAAAATCTTTTCCACAGCAAAAGAATTTGTTGCGGTGCCCACAGGCAGATCTGGTTTGTATTCATCCAGCAAAGACCATCTATATATTATTCTGCATTTCCCATTGCATCAAAGCGGCATTGTGTGAGATGTTCGGTACAGGAATGAAAGAGTTCTAATAATGCAATATTGAAAATTTTAGGGTAAATGTCAATTCTTTAAGGAAATATGTTGATCTTATCAGGGCTGACAGAAGGTCTAAAAACGCTTGGCAAAAGGATGTATCAAGACTTTTAAATTGACAGGTATTGAATAAACCTTTGGGACAATCATTGAGGATGGCATAAAGTATTATGAGAAAAAGTCTTTGTTCCACTTTTGATTCAAAATGATAAACCGCAGAGAAAACAGAGTTCCGCAGAGAACATGGATCATTCATCACCAGTATAATTGTTTACAATTCGTTTCAAGCCATCCATCAAACGTATAACATTAAAATTGATCAAAAGACCTACATGGATATTCGTTAATTTCAAGTAATTAATAATTTGGGCTCGATCTATTTCCGTCATCGTTCGGACCGACTTGCATTCCACAATCACTCTATTGTCGACTAAAAAATCGCACCTGAATCCGACATCTAATTCAATACCTTCATATCTAACGGGTAACTCTTTTTCTTTTACAAAGGCAATATTAGCTTTTTGGAGTTCATAAGCCAATGCTGCCTGATATACTGACTCTAACAATCCCGGTCCCAGGTTGCGATGAATTTTGATTGCTAGCCCAATAATCACACTCGTTAATTCATCGATCGTTATAATATCTCTTCCAAAAATAGCGCGTATAAGAATAAACTATTTGTTCTCTGCGATACTCTGCGCCCCCTGTGGTTAGAGAGTAAAAAAAGTGCATGGTAATGTTACTCATACCGCAAGCACACGATCGGGTCGAGCCGGGCAGCCTGCCGGGCCGGATAGAGTCCGAAAATAATACCGACAGCAGCGGAGACGCTAAAGGCGAGAATGATCGCCTTGATCGAGACGAGCGTTTTCCAGCCGGCGTACATGGCAATGATTTTGGTGAGTACAAATCCCAGGAACACGCCTACGATTCCTCCGACAAAAGCGAGCACCACCGCTTCCACCAGAAACTGTCCGAGCACATCGAGGCGGGTGGCGCCAACGGCTCTGCGAATACCGATTTCACGAGTACGTTCCAGGATAGACGCCAGCATGATATTCATGATGCCGATCCCTCCCACCAGCAGAGAGATCCCCGCAATAGCGCCCATGACGATATTGAATATCTGTTGAGTCTTTTGTCGTTGTTTGAGCAGGGCCTCCGGAATAGTGATATTGAAATCTGCCATGCCCTGATGCCGGCGCTGCATGGTCTGTTGCACCATATTGGCAGTCTCTTGTACACGGTCTTCATCATTCACCATCACGGTAATGCGATTGATCTCGCTTTCAAACTGTTGCATGGGAAACCGTTTCAACAATGCGGTGACCGGCACATAGATATTGGAGTTGAGATCACTAAAAGGATCCGTACTGCCCGAGACCGTGGGCTTGTAATTCATGACACCCACGACCGTATACCATTGATCATCGATTTTTATCTGTTGGCCAATGGCATCCTGAAAAAAGAAGAGATTTTCCTTGAGTTGAGATCCCAGCACGCAGACTTTACGGGCATCGATGAGATCATCATAGGTAAAGAATCCGCCTGCCTGAGGCGAATAGTTCATCACCTTTTCAAATCCCGGCGTTGTGCCAATGGCAACAGCAGATTCTTTTTGTCTGCCGTACATAATATCCACATCGATTTTGCGCTGAGGGACGGCATAATTCACCAAAGGATTGACCTTTTGCATGGCATAAGCATCATCCAGGGTCAATCCCTGTGACAGATTACTCCGGCCTTCGCCCTCTTTAGTATCCGGGATGGGAACATCATCGATAATGATATTTTTCATTCCCATCAACTGTATCTGCTCGAGCGCTTCTTGTTTGGCGCCCTCGCCGATAGAGAGCATGGCGATTACGGCCCCGACGCCAAAAATAATCCCCAGGGCGGTCAGAAACGAACGCAATTTGTGGTGTTTAAGGCCTTCCAGGCCAACCGCGATACTCTCCCGCCAATTCATAGGTCTATCCTATAATTATCATTTGTTCATCATTGGAATTACGTGGGGGTTTCTTTTTCGAGTTTCCCTTGGGAGATGAGGATTCGCTATCCATCTCTTCCACCGGTTTGGACGGATCACGCAGGGCGACTTTATCTTTGGGCGTGACGCCTTTTTCAACCACTACAAAATCATTGTTTCTGGGTCCCAGCTTGATTTTTCTGGGCTCGAAACCGCGATTCGCCAGATAGACGATGGTGGTATCTTGTTGTTGGAACACACTTTCAAGCGGGATATAGATTTTATTCTCTAATTTATCGGTGATAATCTGACATTGTGCGGTCATGCCTGGTCGTAATCTGGGATTGCTGCCGTCCAAAAGAACCTCCACATCAAATGTCTTGACTTTAGAGCCACGCTCGCGTGTCGCCAGGGTTGCCACTCGCGTTATGGTGCCATAGAAAACAGCATCGGTAAGCGCATCTACCTGAATGATCACTTGTTGACCTTTGGCCAGCTGACTGATAAAGACTTCATTGACTTTGGCTTTAACCATCATCTGAGAGAGATCCGGAATTTCTACCAGAGTCATTCCTCGCCAGGGTGTATCCCCGACTTTGATCTTGGTTCTGCCATTCGGGCTCCATATCTCCTGCAGCACAACAAGCCCACCGATCGGGGCTTTCAGAGTAAGGTCTTCTAATTCTTCTTGCTTTTGCCTTAAACGCAATTCTGCCTGTTTGACTTTTAGCTCTGCTTTGGTAAGATCGGCCTGGTTGATCACTTTTTGAGATTCTATCTTTTTTTCTGCTTGTTCAAGAGTCAATTCGGCTTTTTTCAAATTCAGTTCTTGCTCACGTTGTCTGGCCTCAGCTTCGTACTTCATTTGCTCATAGCGCAATTCAGCCTGTTCATAAGAATAGGTTTGGGTTTCGAATGTCGTACGGAGTTGAGCCATAGTGGATTTGATGTTGGCTTGCAGGCTTTGCAATTCTGCCCGGGCATTATCGAGTTCATTGCGCCGTTCTTCAACCTCCTGCATGGCTTCACTGGTATCGAATTGCACCAGAAAATCCCCTTCTTCCACCATCGATCCGTCTTCGGCCAGAGCAACGACACGTAGCGTACTTCTTACCCGCCGGGGCACCCCCACACTGACAGACTTTACGGCTTTTAATTCTCCGGAGGCCTCGAGGTCGATGACAAATTCACCCTGCTGTACATCCGCAACAGGAATATCCGGAAGAGCGCTACTACGGGCCATTATGATCAAAACAATCAGGCACAATGCGACTGTCAAGCCCACCATAGGCCATTTCCATCGCCCCAAACGATTCACCATGTGCATAATTTTCATTTTGCCTGCTCCTCTTGCGGAGATTTAACCTCGATCTTGCCACTATCTTGTCCGGCAAGTGCTTTTTTTAATTTTTTCATAGCTGATGGATCCAGTTCCATGGCTTTTCCCGATTTTTGCATCACCTGAATTTGAGCCCTTATCTTTTCAGGATCCACCGGCACAGCAGTGCTATCCAAATCGGTGATCATCTGTCGATCGCGGCGGCCATCATAATCATAATCAAGCCCGCGCTGATCCATTTCGTGTAAAGCATTGGCAATCAAACCCTCCCGTTCCCCGGTTCTGGTCAAATAGTTTCTGAATCCGTAGCGCCGCAGATTTTCCATCGCAAGTGTGGATACTTTGTCATCGACATCGAGTTCTGATGTTTCGATGGCAGCATACAAATCGGATCGCGCCGTAACAGTGACCGGGATGGGTTCAGGATAGGATGATTTGCTGATGACACAAGCCTGGCCATCTGATTCAAAAACAGCTGCCAGGGGGACATGGACAATATTTTCCAGAGTCTGCGTGGTGACGTGCAGTTGTGTGGTCATGCCCGGTTTGAGAATGGGGTCGGTCTGATCGACGGTCACCACCACCTGAAATTCACGCACATTTTCTTCTTTACCGGCTTTGAGAGCCACCTGGGAAATCTCTTTGACCTGCCCGGTAAAAATTTTTTCAGGATAAGCATCGAGAGAAAGTGTGGCTGGTTGTCCGGGCTCCAAACGCATGGCATCCATTTCATTGACCTCGGCCAGAACCTCCATTTGTGAGAGATCCGGTATGCTGAGGACGATTTCACCGGGAAAAGGTTTGTCTCCAATAGCCACTTTATGTCGATCGTTGCGACCGATTTCGCTATAGACGACCATGCCGGTGCGGGGGGCCGTCAGCGTCATTTCCTGAATCTTGTTTTCCAGCTCCCGCACCTCACCAAGGGCCTCCTGAATCTTGACCTCGGTCTGGTGCAAATGTGCCTGATTGATAATGGTCTCGGACTCTATATTTGTTTCTGCTTCGGCGTATTGCACCTCGGCCTTTTGTTTCTCCAAAAGCGCATCCTGCCGCCGGTTTTCCGATTCATATTTCAAAAGCTCGAGCTGCAGTTCTGCAATATCCCGGCTATACTTTGCAGCCTCGAGAGAATTATTGAGCTCTCTCATTCGCGATTCGATTTCGGTTTCCAGTTTTCGTTTCTCGGCACGGGAAATAGCCAAACGATCCTTAGCCATATCCAGTTGCTGCTGAAGCTGTGAAGAGTCGAACCGAATCAAAAAGTCACCCTCTTGTACAACAACTCCTTCCGGCACCATATCGATAATTTGCAGATCCATACGCCATTCCATAGGGGCCTTGATATCCATCGAATACTCGGCTCGCACTTCGCCCGTCTGGGTCACGATAATGGGTAAAGAACCTTGTTTGACGTCACACCAAACCTCTTGGGGTTCAGAACCGGATTGATGAGGGGAAAGAAATACAAAGGTAAGACCAATAGCCATTAAAACAGGCAGCCAGATTTTCCAACGAAAACGGGATCTCATCGGTGATCCTCAAGTGGTTAGAATTGGTTTTATTAAAGGGACCCCATTGAATTCCAATACAGTTTTACGCAGAAAAGGGTATAAAGTTCTAAAGAATTCAAATTTTTATAACCTTAATCACAGCTGTCAAAAAAAATAGGGCCCGTTTTCCAAAGATTTCACGGAACCGGAACGCAAAGATACATTGAAATAGCTCATACACAACTTGCTATTGTGCCCCTTTTTTTTTATTCTCTCAGCGACCTCTGCGATTTTTCTGCGTACTCTGCGTGGATCTTTTTATTTTAGACAAGAATGACATTTAATAATAGATAACCTTTTGTCGCATTTTCTGAAATTCACTTAAATCATCTTGCCAGGATTGGATAATACGCTCGGCGTCCCACCCTTGTAAAACCTGGTTGCGCAATTTATCCGATCCGGAAGCTTTGTCAAACATGGCAATGCGTTCATCACTAAACAACTTTTGCTCGGGATAGAGTTTGTGCAAAGCAGTGAGAATAGCCATTTGTGTAGCAACCGGTTTTATGGTTTTGGCGTCCAGGATATAGATATGAATACCCTGAATCTCCTCTCCCTGGAAATGGTAATAATAGGGACGATAATGCAAGGGCCGAAAATAAACCCCGGGGAGATCATGCGTATTCAGATAGGAGGCCAATTCTTCGGAATCGATCCAGGGAGCGCCGAGAAGTTCAAACGGCATGGTATACCCCACCCCGATATTGACCGTATTGAGTTCACCGATGATCCCGGTTAAGGGATAATAGAATGAGGTCAGCGCATGCGGGATATGCGGGGATGTAGGCACCCAGGGCAAGCCTGTTTCGGTAAAAACCATATCGCGCGTCCAGCCTTGCATGTGGACCACAGTCAAGTCGCAGTGAATATCGAATTCATTATTGAACAGTTTGGCGAGTTCTCCCACCGTCAAACCATAGACATAGGCAATAGGATAAAGTCCGATGAACGATTTATATTCAGGCTCCCACATGGGACCTTCCACGAGGTTGCCTCCCAGGGGATTAGGGCGATCCAACACGACAAAAGGGATGTTTTGTTCTTTGGCTGCTTGCATAGCATAGGCCATGGTGTAAATATAGGTATAAGAGCGCACGCCGATATCTTGTATATCGTACAACAAGACATCGACACCCTCGAGCATTTCCAGAGTGGGTTTGCGTGTTTTTCCATAGAGACTGTGCACAGGTACATTTGTTTTGGGATCGAGATACGCACTCACTTTTTCACCGGCGCTGATATCACCACGAACGCCGTGTTCAGGACCATAAAGTGCCACCAAATCGACCTCCGGATGAGCGTCCAGAACATCGATGGTGGAAATGAGTTCAGAGGTCACTCCTGTAGGATTGGTGATCAGACCCACCCGTTTGCCCTTGACC
>CAYNUX010000097.1:0-11075 GCA_964400115.1 uncultured Cytophagia bacterium | reverse complement strand
GACCTTGTCTGTGCGACCTACAACCTGCCCATCGCTCTGGATCACGTTCAAATCGATTGCCCGGTGGTGCGCGGATATCTTTCCGGTTCATCAAAGAAAAATGTCTGGGCTTTGGATAAAGACGCACGATTGCGGCTATGGCCATCAGACTCGCCGTGGATCACACCCGGTACATTTTGTTATCCGGTCAAACAGAAATGGTTTGCCTCTGACACTCAAATGTCGAACGATCCCTGTTATGTCAATGCCTGCGATATTCCCGGACAAAAACAGGTGTACTATCATTACGGGCTGGACTTTGGAGGCGCAGAAGGCCTGGTCGATGTTGTGGCTGCAACCTCCGGAACGGTGATATCCAAAGGTGTCGACATCATGCCCGGAGATCACCCCGAACAGGTCAATCCCAGATATGATGTCGTTTATATTCGCGATGACAGAGGATGGTATTATCGCTACAGTCATCTGAAAACCATCGAAACCGCGATACAGGTGGGCGATCGTATTCAGATGAGAGACCGTATCGGCTCGATAGGCAAAGAAGGGGGAAGCGGCGGCTGGACCCATCTGCATTTCGATGTCAATATGCCCCAACCCTCGGGCCGCTATGGCATCACCGATGGCTATGCCTTTATTTTCCAGGCATACAGGGATGCCTTTAAACCGGACATGATCGCGGTCGCCCGTCCCCATATCGTGGCTTGGGCCGGACAAACGATCGTGCTGGATGGTTCGAGATCATGGCATTCGCAGGGAAAAGATCGGATTAAACGCTATACCTGGACGCTCAGCAACGGAACCACACAGTCCGGCCAGATCATTGAATGTTCGTATGACACCCCCGGGCATTACACAGAGATCCTAAAAATTGTCGATGACCAGGACAGAGTATCCCATGACTTTGCCGTGGTCCAGGTCTTTGACCCAGAGACCCCTTTGCCCGTCCCCCCGGCGATTCATGTTGCCTATTGGCCCACCACCGAAATAAAAGCGGGTGACAAGGTCACCTTTAAAGTGCGCACCTTTGGTGTCCGTCCCGATGAAGGCCAGGAAGTTTGGGATTTCGGAGACGGGTCTCCGGCCGACAAAACAAGATCCGATGGCAATATTTCTCAACATGCCAAAGACGGATATGCGACGATCCATCACAGATTTGATAGACCGGGAAAATATATTGTGACGGCAAGCCGGACCAATGACCGGGGAATGACAGCGACCGGCCGGGTTTTGGTAGAGGTGGGTAAAAGGTAGCCTTTGGCCGACTAGGGCGATTCAACCGGAATGTATGTGTATGACATGGAGGCCAATCCGCATTTTTTCTTTCTCTTATATTCTGCGCCCCAATGCCTCAGCGAGAGCTTTCCTTATTGACCGACATGTACCGGATGAGCCCTTGCGTCATGGCGTGAGGTTTATGTGCAATTTTTCTGGTTGGGACAAAAAGTTTAATTTTTTGGAGGAGATGATGGCAAGATCCATTTTTACAAAGAGCATAACGGCAATGTCTATGGTGCTTTTAATTTACATTGTGGTTTTCGCACAGGACCCGGGAACATTAAAATTCAATATAGATGGAACCTTCAAGATCGTCCAGTTTACAGACATTCACTGGAAAAATGAATCTTCGCAAAATAGTGCCCTGCTCGGGCTCATGTCAGGCATCCTCGATCGCGAGCGACCCGACATGGTCGTTTATACAGGGGATATCATCACCTCAGAACCCGCGCCAAAGGGGTGGCAAACCATTGTTCGCCCCTGTATCGAAAAAAAAATCCCCTGGGCTGTCACTCTGGGGAATCACGATGATGAACACAATCTCGACAGGATCGAGATCATTTCTTTGCTGGAAAAATTGCCCTATTCAACGGTGCAGGCCGGTCCGGCAGAGATTGGGGGATCCGGAAACTCTGTCATGGCCATCAGAGATGTCAAGGATCAGGAAAATGCAGCACTTGTATATTTCCTCGATTCCAATGCCTACACCCCAATCGAGGGCGTAGGAAGCTATGGATGGATCGAGTTCGACCAGATGGAATGGTATCGACAAAAAAGCGCTCACTATACACGCCTGAACAACGATGAGCCGCTTCCGGCCCTGGCCTTTTTCCATATTCCTTTGCCCGAATATAAAACAGTCTGGGAATCACCCGATTCCACGTGTATCGGCGTAAAAAATGAAGAGGTCTGTGCACCGGCCATCAACACCGGCATGTTTGCTGCGATGCTGGAATCCCGTGACGTCATGGGGGTATTTGTGGGTCATGATCATGTCAATGATTATATCGGTTGCTTGCATGGCATTTGCCTGGCCTACGGCAGAGTAACCGGACTCGACGCCTATGGAGATCTGCCCCGAGGGGCAAGGGTGATCGAACTGTCAGAGGGCGAACGGGAATTCAAGAGCTGGATTCGCACAGAAAACAGGGAACGGATTAACGAGATTCATTTTCCCGGTTCATTCAGAAATATGATTCCGCAAACATCTGAACAATAGGTCTCAATCATAGCCATCTGTACTCTTTTTTGGGGAGGGATCGGTGATCAAAGCAAAGTGCATGCCTGGATTTTTAAACAATGAATGACAGGTAATATTGTCAGCAGAACACAAGAGTTGCAACTGCAAGGATAAGGAGAATAGATGATAAAATCCATTTTGCTCTGGACTGTGATTGGAATGACTCTGGCAATAGTCATAAAGGTCTGCGATGCCAGAGAACGCCACATGGGACGAACAGGCGCAGGCCTATGCGGTTCTGCTCGACAACTTGGGTGTTCATAAAGTCTCTGTCGTCGCCGTATCCCAGGGAGGTCCGTCGGCACTGCTCTTTGCTGTTTTGTATCCCGAGCGGGTATCTTCACTGACACTCTTGTCGTGCGGGATAACCCCATCTGTCTCTGAAAATCAGGCAGAAGCAAAGCCGCCTCGTTTGCAGGGGCATATTATGAGACCAGCATGCTGGTCATGCAAAAAAAGTGTGGTACCGGGATAAAAAAATGGTTCCATTTCACTTTTTTAATGACAACAAAGGCTATCTGCAGGTGGACAAATTCGGACACGCGTTTGGGGCGTACTTTGAAAGCTATATCGGTTATCATTGGCTGCGCAAAAGTGGCGTCTCGAAATCAAAGGGGCTCGTCTATGGAGCAACCCTGGGATTTATCTTACAATCTCCGATCGAAATCATGGATGGCATTCACGAAGGATGGGGTTTTTCATGGGGGGATATGGCAGCCAAGCACTGGGCTCGGGATGGGTTATAGGCCAGGAACTGCTCTTCGATGAACAACTGATCAAGTACAAATTCAGTTATTGGGAATCGAAATACTCCAGGATGGATGGCGCACCCATGACGCTTTTTCTGGTAAAATTGGCAAACAATATAGAGTCCGGCCTCGGATTAAATGCTGACAACTGAGACCTCGAAATATTCAACAGTCCCTCATTTAATCAGTAATTTTTTCCTTATTTTTAACAAAATCCCTTGCTTATTAATGACATTTTTCTTATCCTGTACCAAGATTCCTCGCCACATACACGGCTGGTCTTCCGCCCTTCATGATAGGATACCAGATTGCAGGCCTTGACATTCCATGGCATAATTGAATAATGGCCTTGTTCCCACACGCCACTATGATGACTGATCTCAACCGTTAGTTGATTCCATCGAAAACCAAATAGAGACGGAAGCGAGACTAAATCTGGAGGTGCAGGCCTGTGAGCAAGGTTCTTTCGTCCTGCCCTTTTTGCGGTAGTGGATGCGGTCTGTACCTGGAAGCTGTCGATGACCAGGTGCTGTCAGCATCACCGCAGCGGGCTCATCCCATGAGCCGGGGCACTCTCTGTGTGAAAGGCTGGAACGGCCACCAAATCATTCATCACCAACAAAGACTCAACCACCCACTTTTTAAGCAAAACCAATCTTTTAAATCGATTTCCTGGCAAAAAGCCCTTCAAACGGTTGCCACGGCCTTGAATGACATAAAGTCCCAGTATGGCCCTGACAGCATAGGGGTGGTCGGTTCGATAAAATGTACCAATGAAACGAACTATGTGCTCGGACAGTTTGCTCGTGCGGCGATCGGCACCAACAATATCGACACTTCGGCCCGATTCTATCAGGCGCCTACCATGGCGGCTTTGGACAACTCCCTTTCACCTGTTGCCGCCACCGCCTCGATCAATGACATTGAAAAGACTGATACAATTTTTCTGATTGGATGTAATGTCAAAAACGAATTGGCAGCCGTGGGTTCACTTTGTTTGCAGGCTGTCAGCCGCAGTGCATCATGTATCGAGATGGATTATGTCTCCCATGAATTGACTCCCTTTTTCACCCTGCATCTGCAACCCTCTGCTGAGCAGATACTTTGTGTAATCAACGCAATGATCTACCATATCATTTCATCAAAATTGCATGCAAACCTCCCGGAATCCAGACTCGAAAAATGTGCAAAAGAGGTGCAACACTTTTCACCGCAACAATGCGAACAAAATTCCGGGGTTCCAGCTCAGGATATTATCAAAGCTGCAGAATCCTATGCCACAGCCAAAAAAAGCATGATTCTTTACGGCCATGGCGTCACCCAATCGGTCAACAGCACCCAAACCGTCCGTGCATTATGGAATCTGGCTCTTCTCACGGGTCATGAAATCGGCGAGGGAAAGGGTATTCTCCCCCTGATGATTTCCAATAATCTGCAGGGCAGTTGGGATATGGGCCTTTTGCCGGACAAGCTGCCCGGTCAGCTCGACATTGGTGATGTCGATCATCGAAAAAAATTCGAAAAAGCCTGGGACTGTATCCTGCCTGAAAAGCCCGGACTAACCTTACCCGAGATGATCGACCGTATCGGCAAGGATATCCGTGCGCTCTATATCGTAGGAGAGAATCTTGCCAGGAGCGCGCCGGACTGCCAATCCGTACAAAAAGCACTCGAAAAGCTCGATTTTCTTGTGGTCCAGGATCTGTTTCTCACCGAAACAGCAAAAAAGGCAGATATGGTTTTACCGGCTGCCAGTTTTGCTGAAAAAGATGGCACGTATACCAGTACCGAAAGCCGCTTGCAGAGAATCGTCAGAGCGATTCCTCCTATTGGGTCATCCAAACCCGACCATGAAATTATCGCTCTCTTGTCCAGGGAGATGGGAAAAACACTGGGGATCAAATCTGCCAGAGATACTTTTGCACATATTGCCGAAAACATTGACCGATATAAAAATATTCAGTTCGATCGAATCGGTGTCAAAGGAGGTATTCTATTACCAAAACCCGAAATTAAAAAATCTTTTCTGCAAGGACTGCAAATTAAAGAGATGACAGAACCCCCTGATGAAGAATATCCCTATATCATGATCGTGGAAAGAATGCCATTTCATCGGATTACCGGTACCCTGACGGACTATTCTTTTACGCTCTCCAAAGAGCTATTGGAAGGAGGCGTTTATATCAATAGCAAAGAGGCGCGTGAACTGAATATTCGAACAGGATGGCCCGTAAAAATAAAAACCCGAACAGGCGAGGTGGTACGATCGGTTTTAACAGATCCATCCATTCCCCAAAAGACTATTCTGGTCCCTGTTCACCACAAAAACGGACTGACTCTGCAATTACTCAGCGCAGAGGTTGAGCACACCTCTAAAACCCATAGCCGGATCTGTGCAGCGAAACTGGAGATTTGAAATGAAGGTTGGCGAAAAACGGATTGTCGACAAGACAGAATTCCTCAATGGTTTATTTTCTCTTCAAAATGAATATGAAATTATCGGTCCTCAAAAACTGCCGGACGGTGATGTCACTTTTGACCACGTGTTTGAGCCACAAGAGATCACCTTTGACTATGTAAAGGACTATGAGCCATTAAAACGCTTTTTGACTCCGGCACGAGAAGAGCTGTTCCGGTTTTCAACAGGAAAAAACGGATCTCAAATTCAACCTGCCCAGGCCATAAAACCCTTTATTCTTTTTGGCGCCAGATCGTGCGATGTTCAGGGATTCGCCCATCAGGATGGATTCTTTGGCGGTAGATTTATAGACAATTACTATTGGGCCAGACGCAATAATATGGTGGTTATTTCCCTGGCCTGCAATGAACCAGACGACACGTGTTTTTGCATTTGCTGCAATGGTGGGCCCTGGCTCGATTCTGGATTCGATCTGCAATTGACTGACCTCGGCGAGCGTTTTCTGGTCGATATCGGCAGTCAAAAAGGCATCGACATCCTGAATCAAACCCACCACACCCTGGCAACCGAAGGAGATGAGGAAAAGCGCCAGGAACTGATGCAATCCTGCGATGAAAAAATGGTGCCAACGGCCTATTTGGCCAAAGCGATCATCCAAATCACGAACGACAGAGTCAAAGAAGAACTCTGGGAAACACTCGGAGCCCAGTGTTTCAGTTGCGGAGGATGCACACATGTATGCCCGCTCTGTACCTGCTATGACGTCCAGGATACCATGACCCACGAAAATACAGGTGTTCGGTTTCGTTGCTGGGATTCTTGCCAGTATTCAGGCTTTACCCATGAAGCGTCGGGACATAACCCACGAGGCAAAACAAAAAATCGGGTCAAGAGACGGTTCTATCACAAGTTGAGCTATGCCTATGTAAAGACCGATGGCCATCCCGGCTGCGTGGGGTGCGGGCGGTGTATCACGGTTTGTGAAGCATTCGGACAATTGGATATGTCTGCTGTTGTCAAGCAGATAAGACGAGAAGGCCATGTGGAAAAATCGGCTGAAAACTCTAACGTCGCTGGAAAAGGTGAATAATGGACAATATTTATCTCCCCCGAGAGACCAGGATTCAAAACATTATCGATGAAACCCATGATGCCAAAACGTTTACCTTATCCTTTGTTGACCCGGATTATAATCGTGCATTTTCCTTCAAACCGGGACAATTTGTCGAAGCATCTATTTTCGGCATCGGTGAAGCTCCTTTTGGCATCTCTTCCAATCCCAATCGCAAAGATTCGTTTGATATCACCGTCAGAGTCGTCGGCAAAGTGACCGAGGCCATGCACCGGCTTTCGGTCAATGATACCATGGGCATCAGAGCTCCGCTGGGTAATTCTTTTCCTATCGAGGAATCAAAAGGATTCGACATTCTTATTGTCGCCGGGGGGATCGGTCTGCCTCCACTGAAATCGCTGATCGAACCCATGCTCGATAATCGTAATGATTATGGCAAGTTTACGATCTTGTACGGGGCACGGACAGCACTGGATCGCATTCATCGCAAGGATCTGCAAAAATGGTCTGAGCGCGGCGATGTCGAGGTGTTGCAAACCGTGGATCAAAAAGACGGCACCTGGGATGGCCATGTTGGAGTGGTAACGACCCTGTTAAAAAAAACCGACATCGACAGCCAAAACACTGTTGCCTTTACCTGCGGTCCTCCTGTCATGATCCGGTTTGTCATTCTCGATCTTTTATCCATGGAATTCCCTGAAGACAGAATCATTTCGACCCTTGAACGCTATATGAAATGCGGGGTCGGCAAGTGCGGTCATTGTGCTATCGGACATAAATATGTTTGCACTGATGGGCCGGTCTTTTCATATAAACAGATAAAACGTTTGCCGGAAAAATGACATCGATGACAGAACCGCTCGAACAAACACTGCGGCGATACATGAATGGCAAAACAGTTCTTTTGGGCATCGGCAATCCCTTGCGTGGAGATGATGCCGTGGGAACCCTGCTGGCTGAAAAATTTCTCGACAATGAATTTATTGTCGGCATTCCTGCAGGTGAGGTACCGGAGAATTATACCGGGGTGATTCGCAACGAAAATCCTCAGACCATCATTCTTGCGGATGCCATCGATTTCATGGGCGAACCCGGTCAGGTGGTGCTTGTGGAGGAAATTCAACTGGAGGAACGATTTTCGTCTCATCGACCTTCTTTGGGACTCTTGATGCATTACCTGAGAATGGAACTCGGGGCGACGGTACTGCTCTTGGGGATCCAGCCCGAAAACACGGACTATGATTCGGAAATGAGTCATCGCGTTAAAGAAACCAAAAGTCAATTGGAAAAAATGTTCAAGAATCTGTCGAAACCAGGAAAAGTCGCATGATTATAACGCTCCTATTAGTATTACTGCTTCCGGTATCGGGTGCCATTGTCTCAGGAATGGTGAGAAAAGGAACAAATCTGGTCGCGGTGATCGCTGGCTCATTGACTTTACTGATGACCCTCATCCTGTTATTGCAATTGCCTGCTCAACTGTTTTACAGAACCGTCCCCGTTCAATTACCATGGTTACA
Source organism: uncultured Cytophagia bacterium (assembly GCA_964400115.1). Lineage (GTDB taxonomy): Bacteria > Zhuqueibacterota > Zhuqueibacteria > Residuimicrobiales > Oceaniaggregativiventaceae > Oceaniaggregativivens. The sequence goes on along the minus strand of CAYNUX010000097.1, from coordinate 2,803 downwards.
GGAGCAACTTTCTGAGGGAATATTCGGTTTTCAGGTTGATTCTCTCGGATTGATCATGTTGTTGGTCGTGGTCGTCCTGGGATTTCTGAACATGATCTATAGCACAGCCTATCTTTCTCAGGGAAATAAAGAACATCCCTCTGACAAGGGAAGACAGCGCCATCATTTCTGGATGCTCCTTTTTATCGCTTCCATGATCGGTGTTGCCATATCGCCCAATCTTTTTCAACTCTATATTTTTTGGGAAATGACCACGTTATGCTCCTGGGCATTGATATCACACTATCATAATAAAGAATCTCTGCACGCCGGGTTCAAGGCCTTGCTCATGACCTTTTCAGGAGGGATCTTTTTTGCCATCGGACTGGTCATCTTGTTTGTTTCCACCGGCAGCTTTGAATTTTCCGCTCTTGGCCAGCTTGATCCTGAACTCAAAAGCTGGGTTTTCTTTTTCTTTCTCATTGCAGCTTGGGCCAAATCCGCGCAGATTCCCTTCTTTACCTGGCTTCCCGATGCCATGGCCGCTCCCACAACCGTAAGCATGTACCTGCATGCCGCGGCAATGGTCAAGGCAGGCGTATTTTTAATCGCCCGCCTGGCGGTGGCCAATGCAGATCTGGCCTTTGCCTCCGGCCTTTTGGTCGCTATCATGTCTGTGATCACCATGCTCGTTGCCCTGTATCTCTTTTTCTATCAGGATGATCTGAAAAAATTACTGGCCTATTCGACAATTGCTCATCTTGGATATGTATTTTTTGGCATAGGATTGGGCATCATGGGATCAGAAACCGGATTAAGAGGCGGCTTGATGCACATTATGAATCACGGCGTGGGTAAAGGATTGCTTTTTCTCTGTGTAGGAGCCATATCCTATATGACCGGTACACGCAGCATCAAGAAGTTGAGCGGTTTAGCCAAGACCTCTCCTCTCATCGGCATCGCCTTTTTTGCAGGAATGTTTGCGATCCTGGGTATCCCTCCCTTTTCCGGATTTTGGAGCAAATTTTATCTTTTGATCGGTTCCCTGGACGTGGGTGGCACTGCGGGTACGATGCTGCTGATACCATTTTTGGCGGAAATCATTATCGCCTTTGCCTGGTTTTTGCATGTCGGTCACAAAGTGCTTTTTGGCAGTGTTTCCGAAACGGCTGCAAATGCATTCAAGCTTCCGTTTGCAATCTCTTTTGCGTTGGTAATCATGACCCTGTTGACTCTGATTGCGCCCTATGTGGCATTGTTTCTCAGCAAATCTATGCTGATTTGATCTGATAAAGAGGAGCAAAGATGAATCCCATCCAGTTATTCATAATCTCGACCCTGGTACTCTTGTTGGGTGCAATCATCACCTGGATCATGGGCAACCGTTCCCAGGTCAAAATCGTGAGCACCCTGTTTTTTGGAACGAGTTCTGTCGGAATCCTGGCTGCGGCCTTTGCGGTTTTCAGCAACGGCACGGCCCAGACCGAACAATCCCTGGTCGAAATACCAGACATAGGAGCCGGGTTACTTTTGCGCATCGATCTGCTCAGCGCCTTGTTTCTCGGCATCATCGCCCTGGTGGCTTTTCTGGTGGCACTCTATGCGATCCGATATATGGACCTCAAAATATTCTCGAATTCCAGCTTGCGCACGTTTTATCCGGTTTTGATGATCTTTTTTGCCAGTGTCATGGCTGTCGTGGTGGTCGCAGATATGTTTTTCTTTATCATTTTTTGGGAGATCATGACCCTTGCCTCCTATTTTCTGGTCATCTTTGACAGTCACGATAAAAAAGTATTGCGCGCAGGATTCAAATATTTTCTCATCACACATATCGCGACGGCCTTGATGTTTGTCGCTGTGATTATGATCTATTTGCAAGGCGGATCCTTTTCCTTTGACGGGCTGAGCCAGGCCATGCAACGCATGTCCGTTACGAATCCCGGTATGATGCATCTCGCGCTATTTTTCTTGTTTCTGGCCTTTGCGACCAAGGCAGGTATCTTGCCCATGGGCGATTGGTTGCCGGATGCCTATTCTTCCGCACCCACCCCGGCAAGCGGTGCCTTTGCCGGCAGCATGACCAAACTCGGAGTTTATGGTATTATCCGAATTTTCGCTGATATCTTGCCGGTGTCTGATTTTACTCAGACCTGGGGGATTATTATCGCCTTGATGGGAACCGTTTCGATCTTTATCGGCACGCTTACCGCTCTCGTTCAGGAACACTCTAAAAAGCTGCTATCCTTTCATGTGATCGGACAAATGGGCTATATCTTTTTAGGAGTGGGTATGGGGATTTATTTTCTCAACACGCAACCAGTGTTGGCCATTGTAGCACTTTCAGCAGGCATTTTTCATTTGATCAACCACGTATGTTACAAATCCTGTCTGTTTTTCAATGCCGGCTCTGTGCTCTGGAAGACCGGCACGACAGACTTGAACAAAGTCGGTGGACTTTATCGCGTATTACCCATAACCGCACTCATCACGGTCATCGCCTCGTTATCGATATCAGGTGTTCCGCCTTTTAGTGGATTCTCCAGTAAATGGATGATTTATCAGAGCACCATTCGCGCTGCAACAGTCAATCCATTGATTCTGGCATTCGGTATTGTCGCTCTGTTTATATCTTTAGTGACACTGGCCTCGTTTGTGAAATTCTTTAGTACCATTTTTTACGGTAAATATGCCGACAATAACAGTCATGCAATCCGCCAGGAAGTCCCTCTTACCATGATGATTCCCCAAATGGTGATGGCATTTTTCAGCGTAGCGTTTGGACTGTTGCCCATTTTGCCCCTGACTATTGTCCACCGATCCA
>CAYNUX010000096.1:0-11078 GCA_964400115.1 uncultured Cytophagia bacterium | reverse complement strand
TATTTTTCCATGGCCAGTACATGGAGAATTTGAATCGCTTGGCTGCAAGCTGCAAGTGTTTGTCATTTGAATCCTGGCGGGCCCGAGGCTGACGGAGAGAAATATCCGCAAAAAGAAATTTGGCAAGCCAGTGGCGAGTTTATCCGTGCTGCCTATACCTTGCGAAATGACGATGATGACTGGGGACAGGCCAATACGCTGATCAACAAGGTCATGGATGATGCGGCACGTGACCGGTTGGTTTCCAATGTCGTGGGTCATCTCAAAAAAGGAGTATCTGAACCTGTATTGAAACGCGCGTTCGAATATTGGCACAATATTGACAAGACTATCGGCGACCGCATCAAAAATGGTGGGTGATTGCATCTGTTCCCCGGCCCGCTAATTTTTCCCTTGTGGGCCGGGGTTTTTTAAAAAAGCTGCAGCAAAGCGAGATTTTTCAGACCACTATTCTTATCTTATCATCCCTCTCAGAACCATCAATATTGATTTTTCATAAAATTGCGCAAAATTGATTTCCAGTAAATCGAGCTCATTTTCCACAAGCACCCGATGTTGCATATCATTGTACTGGGCCATAGGCCAGGCCCCGGCCAGGAGTGCCTGGTGGAACAGGAGAAACTCGAAGCCTTGAGCGACGGATATAAAGGGGAAAACCCTCTGCAGTACCGGAATCGCCTCGCTCATGCGTTCAAAGAGCGTGAGCTTGGCCTGACGATAGATCTCTTCCGAGGTGTTGCGTTCAAGCGAGACCGACAATAACGGCGCGAGCTCTAACATCCGTGTTTGTTGGCACAGGATCTCTGTCCATATTTTCGCAAAGCGCTCCAGATCCATCTCTGGCTGCAGAGCGGATTTGACCTGTTTTATCCAGGTGCCGGTATCTGCCATGAAGAGGGTGAGAAAGATCTCTTCCCGGGTGTTGAAATAGCGATACAGGTTCGAGCGGGTGAATCTCGCTTCTTTAGCGATCATTTGCATGGTTACATTTTCATATGGCTGGTTTTGAAATACCCGACCCGCTGCCTCGAGAATCGTATCGATCCGTTCCTGGACTTGTTCATAGCTTCTGGCGCGTTGCCAGGACTCTTTGCTCATAGAATCAACTCATGGATTTTAAAATTAACTTGTCGAATAGTCGGTCACTGAGCAACCGCCGCATAAAAATTGTTAATCCTGCCATATATCCTGTTGTATATCTCGTTTTGGGTCTTTTTGCAGTGACTGCTTTGATGATCGTTCGGGCAACTTCATCCGGAGGTGACATTTTGCCTGACGAATATCTTTCTTCCAGTCCGTCTGCCACACTGTTGGCTGTTTCCGAATAGGCGCCATTTGCCGAGGTCTTGCGGAGATGACCGGCAGAGATATGGCCCCAATCTGTGGCAATGCCACCTGGTTCGATGATCACCACATCGATGCCGAATGGTTCAGTTTCGATGCGCAGGCAATCGGACAAGCCTTCGAGGGCATGCTTGGTGGCGTGATACCAGCCGCCAAAGGGCGTATAGATCTTGCCGCCCATGGATGAGATATTGATGATTTTGCCATAGCGCTTTTCGCGCATGACAGGGAGTACAAGCTGTGTGAGGCGGGCGAGTCCGAATATATTCACGTCGAACTGGCGCCGGGCCTCGTCGATGGGCACGTCTTCGATAGCGCCATAGGAACCGTATCCCGCATTGTTGATGAGAATGTCTATGGAACCCTCTTTTTCGAGCATGGATTGCACGGCCGATTCGACGGACTCGATATCTGTGATATCCATTTTTATGGCATACGCCCCTTTTTCTTCAAGATCTTTCATCTTTTCCACACGCCGTGCCACACCATAGACCGTAGCGCCGGCATTCAGCAGCAATTGAACAGTCTTTTTGCCGATGCCCGATGAAGCACCGGTGACCAGGGCGGTTTTGCCTTTGATCGAGCCCATATTGTTCTCCTGTTAAGATTATTTAAGTGACACAATGTCTCTTATTGGCTATACTCGTTAACGGGGGTTCTGGGACAAAAATTCCCTGAATTTGTAAGAACGATAAAGTTTTTTTGATGTTGGCTGTTTTTCCACGCAAGTTTAACGTATTCAAAAGGTAACGCTGCTGAAATAGAACGCTCTAAACATGTAAACATGTCGTGATTTGAATGCTTCAGGCCCTGGTTTTTCTGTTCTCTGCCCGGTTATAAAAGCGGTGTGCTGTTTCATCAGGAGCCCGATGGCTGGCACAGGATCGATCTGGCCGATGAGTTGAATGGACTCGAAATCGGACATGGCGGTTCGACCTCTTTGTCACGCGATGGTCAAGGCAATCTCTGGTTCAGTTTCTTTGCCGATCCCTCGGGGGGTGCCTGGGCCTGGGGACATCCCCGCATGGAGCTGTTTGTCGCTGTCTTTGACAAGAGGGGAAACCGCCCCACTCTTGTGAAACTGACCGATAACGATCCCGATGCAGCCAGCTGGTTGCCGGCACTGGAAGCGTGGGACTGGACCCGTCCCTCGCAGCGGTTCGAGGATGGCTTGTGGCTCATGTACACCCGCGGCACCAATGCCGGTGGCATTGGCGGCGATAACCGCAATGCCCTTTGGACGGAAATCTATTTGTGCAAGCCGGTTCTGCCGTAACGATCCGTTCATCGACAAGAACCATTTGCAGAATGCCAGAGTTTAAAAAGGTTCGATCCCGGAGAATTCTTTCTCTGCGATCGAACCTTTTATGTGTGAATGAAACTCGGTTCTTTAACGAAGCAATAGCATCTTGCGGCTTGCCTGATAGCGATCGGTGCGGAGGTGATAGAAATAGATCCCTGCTGTTACCGTCCGGTTTTGTTCATCCCTGGCATTCCACTGGAGGGTGTATCGTCCGGGTGCCTGAACCTCCCTGACCAGGGTGCGGATTTTTTGACCCATGATGTTATAGATCTCCAGGGTGACATGGCTCTGTTCGGGGATCGAATATTGGATGGTGGTATGGGGATTGAACGGGTTGGGATAGTTTTGTTGCAAGCCATAGGCTGTTGGTATCGCGGTCATGGGCTGTTCGACCGCCGTATCCTCGACAATCAACACCTCTGCTTGTTCGGACAATCCGGTGTTGGCATCGGTCACCGTCACCGTGAATGCACCGGTATGCTCGTCTGCGATGTACATGCCGTCTTCATCGATGCTGCCGCCCGTGCCACTCCATTCAGGGGCAATTTCCACGGAACGGCTGAACTGGTTATAGCCCTCGGCGCTGAATTTTACCGTATCGCCGGGCATGATCACCACCGAATCCGGCAGGAGAGAGATTGTGGATAATTCCATGCTGCCGGCAGCCACCACGAATCGCGCAATATCCTTGCTACCGTCTTTGTTAGACACCGCGCTGACCTCCACATTTGCCAGGGTACCGGGAGGGGTTTCAAACGGGATCATGAACAACAGCTGGCTGCGTCCGCCCCAGTCGTTTTCCAGGGTGACGGTTTTTTCAGTGCTCAAATAGAACCATGGCCGGTCAGCGCTGGCCTTAAAGCTGACCTCGTCATTGGGGGTGGACCAGTTTTGAAAATAGAGGGCCACCGGGAACAGATATCCGATGGTCGCCAGGCAGGTGTCGTTTTCGGCAAAGGCGACCAGCGATGCTTTTGTCTTGCGCCAGTTTGCATAATCCACGCCTGCACTCACCTCATCGCCAGAACCGGGACCGGCGCTGGAAGGCCCGCTGGCAGATCCCCACCAGTTGTCGCGGGCATCGATGCTCTGGGCTGTGCCCCGGTGATTCAGTCCGAATCCGGCGTTATTCACAATATTGTTTTTATGAAGCGTCGGCGTTCCCGTGCCATCGATCACGATGGCGTCTCCGCCATCGTCATAGATCGAGTTGCCGATAACCATGGCATTGGCGTCGGTCAGATGAATGCCGGTCTCTGGCCAATAATTATCATAGATTTTATTGCCCGCAATCATGGATAGAGTGGTCAGAGTGTTGCTAATTTTAATACCATCATCGTTTTTATAGATCTCATTCATCATGATTTCGAGTGGGGTTTTCGAATGGATTCCTGTTTTATTATGATGTATCTTGCAGTATCGAATATTGCCTCTCACGTTATTATGACTGCTTATGCCGGTCTCCATGTACGCAAGGATATTGTATTCAATGTACACATTTGTATTGGCACATTTAATGCCGGTTGCACGAGTGATTTTCTGATTATCTGAAAAAGGATCGCCATGCGTATTTGTCCCGATACGGTTATCGATGATTTGTACAAGGCCTGTTTTTATACCATCGATATTGATTTGTTCCTCATGATTGCCGGAAATCGTATTTCTCATGACAATAACCCCTGCTGAGACAAATATTCCGATTCCCTTTTTACATTTTCCCACTGTTTGTGTGCCTTTGGTATCCGTGCCTATTTTATTGTCAATAATTTCGTTCAGGCGGTTGCCTGTTTTTAGGATATTGATTCCACAGTATTCATTCCCGGAAATGGTGTTACATTGAATCGTGTTTGCCATGCAATTTCCTGTGAGTTCTATGCCAACCATATTCGGTAGGGGTAATTTTCCGGTTTTGTCTAACCCAATAATGTTCTTTTCGATGGTTGTTTCAGATACTTGGGAAGCATAATTGGATTCCTGTCCTAACGTGATTCCGATCTGTGTGTTGCCGGAAATTACATTGTTATGGATATGGGTAAAGGTCGCACCGTCAATCAGTCTGATTCCATATCCATTGGATTCTGGTTTTTCTCCTTCTTTATTACGTCCGATTATATTACCCTTGATCTCTGTTTCATTTGCAGCACCTGTCACATAGATTCCGGAATGAGCATTGTTTTTTATATGATTATTCTCAATAACGGTTTTGTATGATTCATCAATATAGAGTCCCGCGAATCCATGATTGCCAATGATGTTATTGCGGATCTTGTTTCCCGACCCCTTGTATACCATCACACCTCTGTGCTGTAATCTGGAGCCGGGTGATCCGTTATGATCATAACCAATGCTGCAATTCTCGACCACATTGCCGGTGGATGATTTACCGGCAATGAGAATCCCGATGATGTGATTGCCATAAACAGCTGTGCGTCGAATCGTATTATTGTGACTGTTTTGAATCACAATACCCGCGATGCCTTTTTGGGGCTCGGACATGTTTTCCTTGAATGTACAATGCTCTATATAGTTGTATTCGCCGCCTTTGATGACCAATCCATGTCCCTTCCAAAAGGAAAAGATGAAATTTTTCAACAGGCAATAGCCGGAGAAGATCTCGAGTCCGTCCGCGGAACCGGCATTCCTGCCGTCCAAAAGCACCTGATCGTTTTCCAGGACATCAAAGCGGATGGGATATTCGATGGCAGGCAGGGGGCCGGAAGGCTTGATTTCGATATTGTGCTGATCCGGCACCCGGATATAGACTGTGGTGACCTTGTCATCTTGTCGGGCATTGATATTTTCGATGGCGGCCCGCAAGGTGCACTGGTTGCCAGGTTCATCCGGATCCGTATCACAAATGCCATCGTTGATATCATAATCCGGGGCATCGCCGGTGACATTGACAATGATGCCCGAGGTGAGCAGGGGCACATCGAGCACGGGCGTCTCGGCATCGCTGACGATGACCAGACTGCCGGTGCCTGCAGAGGCCGGACTGGCGTTGTTTTTTGCCAGGCCATTATAGGCATAGGTGATCTGGAATTCCACAAATTCTCCGGAAAGTGTCAGCGGAAGGTCCGGCGGATTCTCGATGGCAAAAAGTGGGGTGGGTTCTACCTCGAGATTCTGGATTTCGATATCCTCATTGCTGGGATTCGATACGCGAACGGTTTCTCGTGAGATCTCTCCGGGGAGTGTGAGGGGAAAGACGACGGGATTGGGGGTGACCTGGAGGTCCTTTTTTGGGTTCTGTTTCAATTTTCTGACAAACGCATCAACCTCACCACCGGGGTGGGGCTGAAATGCGTTTGCTGTTGTCGTCCATGCTTTATCTGTCGAAGAGACAGTGTACATATTATTATCCTGATCCACAGCGATATCATAACTCTGAAAATCTTTGCCTGAGGTGAACAGCGTATCTTTACCGTCTGCGGTCAGGCCGGCGAGTCCGATGATATAGGAATAGGAGGCGATATAGACGCGTCCGGAATCATCCACCGCGAGGCGGCCACGGGTGGGGGTTGGCACAGAATAGTCGAACCCGCTACCGTCCGGCAGCAGCTTGCTGACCACGGCGATGACTGGTGAGGGATTGTAATGGCTGGGCGTCAGCGGATAGCCGTCGCGCCCGCCTGATACGCTGATATGGGCAGAGCCGTTTTCATCCACAATAATATCCCATGCGATATCCGTTCCTGCTCCTCCGATATATGTGGAATAGATCGCGGACCGGCCTTCAGCAGAGAGCTTGGTTACAAACACATCCTCTTTTTGATTGGGCCCGGTGCGGATGGGATTGGCTGTGGTGGGGTAATCATCCGAGTTTGTGGTACCGGTGACATAGGCGCAGCCTTGATGATCCACCGCGATCCCTACGCCATAGTCATTGCTATAACCACCCAGATATGTGGAATAGACCAGAGAGGCGTCACCCGATCGATAGGGATTGAATTTGGCGGCAAAGGCATTGAAATAGTGTCCGGGTTTGTCCGCGATAAAGGCATTTTTCGTGGGAAAAGAAGCCGAGTGGTTGGTGCCGGTGATATAGGCATATCCGTTTGCATCGACTGCAATATCTGTGGCCACATCGTCATAGCCTCTTCCGCTGAGATAGGAAGAATAGATGATTCCATTCCCTGCACTGTTTAGTACGGTGACAAAAGCACTCAGAAAATTGGGATTGCCCGGTTTATCCTGAAAGGCATTGAGCACGGGAAAGCCTTCGTATTCGGGTGTGTCTTTATCATCATTGGATGCGGTTTCTCCGGTGATATAGACCTTTCCCTGGGCATCCACGGCAATCGCCACGGCTCTGTCATCCCATCGGCCGCCGATATAGGTGGAATAGATGACGTCCGTACCATCAGTATTGAATTTAGTCACAAAGACATCACTCGAGTTGCCGAACATGCTGGGTGTGAGTTCACCCTGCATTGCGCTTTGCACCGGAAAATCCACAGATTGGGTCGAGCCGGTCACATAGGCAAATCCCAGATCATCCACTGCGATGCCCTTTCCGGCATCATACCGGCTACCGCCCAGATAGGTGGCATACACCACCTGCGGATCGATGATCAACGGTTCGTTTGGATCATAGGCACCCAGGTCAAAACGCACCTGGGTGTCGAGCACGGCAAACTGTGCATCAATCTGGTTTTTGCCGTTTTTTGTTTCCTGCCAGGCCATCGGGGCTTTATAGACCAGGTCATGACCGTTCGCTGCCAGGAGCAGGTTTCCCTGCTCGTCCGTTTGACACTGATCGGCGTCGGGAAACGAGAATCCGATACTTTGGGGATCTGCGCCGGGTGCGACCACAAAGTCAAATTCGATGCGGTCATTGTTAAAATAGTAGACCAGATCGATGCCGGGATACACTTTTTTATATTCCACTTGCGCATAATGGGGGACGTTCGTTATCCATTGCTCCGGATCATTGCCGAAAAAATAGTTGGATCTGGAGGGTTGTGGTTGGATTCCTTTGGCCTGACAAGCGTCATCGGCATCGAGCAGATGCATGGAAAACGAGGTTGAAGGCAGATTCTCATCCTTGTTTAAAAGACTCGTCACCGAGCCCGTAGAAGAGAGATAGAAAATATGATGAGGTCCCCGGGTATAAAAATCCACGCTCTGATCTGTTTGTCCCATGTTTTGCTCGAAAAAGAGTTGATAGGATGCAAATTGCGGTGGGTCTGCAGCACTCTGGTCATGTATTGAGCGATAGTGAATACGGGTGCCGGGCACAAACAAGAGTGTGAGCAGCAAAATCAATGACAACCAGACACAAGCGCGCGTTTTCATAGATACCCCTCTTTTTGAAAAAGCTTGACTTGGAAAAGATGTGATGATGGTCTGGAATCGGTATGAAAATCCAAAGTGGCCTGAATGAATATAAAAGTATCTTTTGTTAGAATCAAGAAAAAACCGGGAGGGTCAACTGGTGGGGGGCCTCCCGGAGGTTGAGCTTAAAAGTCGTACCGGACCAAAAGGTTTAAGGATATGCCCAAAACCAGCCTCCGGGAGGCTTTCTCTCGTCGAGCACGGCTTATGGATGGATGTTGCTCGCCGGTCCAAACCTCCGGGAGGCTTAAAGTCCGTGCTCTTTGGTCAAAACCTCCCGGAGGCCAGCCTGCATAGAATAGCTGACCGATTGGATGTTCTCTATAGTTTTACCCTCAACCTCCGGGAGGTATGTGCTTCCAAAACCTCCGGAAGGCTTTCTCTCGTCGAGCACTGGTCCGATGCCTCCCGGAGGTTTAGCTTAAACATCGCACGAAACTCAAAGTTGTGTAGATTTGTTAAAACCAGCCTCCGGGAGGCTTTCTCTCGTCGAGCACGGCTTATGGATGGATGTTGCTCGCCGGTCCAAACCTCCGGGAGGCTTAAAGTCCGTGCTCTTTGGTCAAAACCTCCCGGAGGCCAGCCTGCATAGAATAGCTGACCGATTGGATGTTCTCTATAGTTTTACCCTTAACCTCCGGGAGGCTCGGTGCTGAGGCTGCAAGATCTCTCTAAAACTTAAAATACTCAGCTATCTGTTCCTGACAATTCAGTTCATCTGCGCGATCATGAACAAATTTTGCATAGTCATTGGGATCTGCAAAATAATCCCTTCTAAATTCCACTTCCTTTAGCTGACTTGGCCGCTTTTCAATCCAATCGAGATAGTTAGACCAATTAAAAGTGTCCAAAGTCGTTACCAATCCAGCACGCAATGGATTCAAGTGAATGTATCGGCATACATGGAGCACATGCTCTGGTTTTTTAATATGTTTGTGCTTGAAACGTCCCTCAAAAAGAGGTCCAGTTCTTTTGTGTAGATGATTTACCGCCTGGACATAGCTATTAAATAGATGCCCAATAAAGTGAGAGATTGTGGGTATTATTTGTGTGGGTACCAGAACAAAGTGGTAATGATTTGGCATCAAACAATAGGCAAGGATTTTGATTTGATCTTGGGATGCATATTTTATGATCTTTTTTAAAAGATAGGTATAGTTCTCATCACAAAAAAAGATGGGTTGTTTATTTGAACCTCGGTTAAAAATATGGTAAGCATGACCAGGTTCGAATTTCTCTTTTCGTTTAGGCATGATCAGCACCTATTTTATTTTAATATTTACCTAAAAATCGATGACTAAATACATAATTTATGATTAATTACTTTTATTGTAATATTTTAGTAAATATATTCTAATTATGCAAATAAATATTTTCATTATATTAAATATATTGCCTCCAGGAGGTTGAGCTTAGTCAAAACCTCCCGGAGGCCAGCCTGCACTCAACCTCCGGGAGGTATGTGCTTCCAAAACCTCCGGAAGGCTTTCTCTCGTCGAGCACTGGTCCGATGCCTCCCGGAGGTTGAGCTTAAAAGTCGCACGAAACTCAAAGTTGTGTAGATTTGTCAAAACCCAGCCTCCGGGAGGCTTTTAATCTGTGCTCGCCGGTAAAAACCTCCCGGAGGCTAGAGTAAATCAACCCGTTTACAGAATTCGATTTTCTCTACAGTCATAGGCTAAACCTCCGGGAGGTATTATCTATTGATTAAATAACTTTAATCTCTTACATTGGGCGTGAAATTAATGCATAAACATCTTGGGACGCTATGGATCAATCATTCAATCCGGTCACCCTTATCTTTTTGCTCGGTGCCACGCAAGGACTCTTTCTCGCCCTGTTGCTTTTTAATAAAACCGGCAATAAATCAGCCAATCGGTTTTTGGCTTTATTGATGATCGCCTATTCGGGATTCATCGTCGAGGCAGCGATATCCCGTACCCGTATTCTGATAGAGTTTCCCCATTTGCTCGGACTGGCTGCCGGCGTGGTTTATTTGATCGGTCCCTTGCATTATCTCTATGCGCGGACGCTAATGTCACCCCGTTTTTCTTTTACAAAGCAGCAGCTCTTGCATTTTCTGCCGTTTATCATTTTTTATCTTACTTTTTTGTTTCCATTTTATCTGCAGGATGCCCAATTTAAACTCGCCTACTTTGATACCCTGGCCAGAGAAGGCAAAACACCTTTGTTGATCCTTTTTAACTGGCTGCTCCTCGCCCAGGGCATCACCTATATGATCCTTACCTTGATTTTGCTCAGAAAGCATTCGGCAAATATTAAAGAGTCGTTTTCATCCATAGAAAAAATCAATCTCAACTGGCTGCGCAATATCACGCTCATGTCCCTGGCTGTATGGTTGTTGGGATTGGGTATCGATATTTTGCAAATATTTCATCTGGCACCGACCTTTGACCTGTCGGTGCCGATATTCATCGCACTGCTGATCTATGCCATGGGCTATCTCGGACTGCGCCAGCCCGAGATTTTTAGTGGTATAGCAGACAGCAAAGAATCGAAAAAATACGAACGCTCCGGCCTGACCGAGGAAAGGGCTCAGTTGCTGTATGAAAAACTCGTCCGTCTCATGGAAACAAAGAAACCATACACCGACAGCGATCTGAAACTCGGACAGCTGGCCAAAATGCTGGCTGTTTCGCCCAATCATCTCTCTCAGGTGATCAATGAGCAGGTGCAGCAAAACTTTTTCGATTTTGTCAACAGCTATCGAATCAAAGAAGCGAAACGCCTGATCATGGATTCCTCGTATCAGCAAGTGAAACTATTGGCTGTTGCCTATAATGTCGGTTTTAATTCCAAATCCGCATTCAATGCCTCTTTTAAAAAACACACCCAATTGACCCCTTCACAATTCAGAAATCAGGCGGTGTCCTGATAGAGAACACGAACAGGTGGCCTGATTTTTCGTGTTTGCAGGTTTTCACATGAGCCTTTTTTTGCTATCCCTTATCTGTTCTACTCTTTCAAAATAGAAAAGTCCCTGGAAAACCTCACGCAATGACGCAAAAGCGCAAAGCATAACTGTGAGTGACAATGCGCTGATTAGTCCCTTCAGATCTATGTGTCTGCAAAC
>CAYNUX010000095.1:0-11212 GCA_964400115.1 uncultured Cytophagia bacterium | reverse complement strand
AAACTTCTTTTGGAACTAGAGTACGATTACAATAGTATGATCATTGAAGACAGGGATGACAAACGGATCGTACTGCGACATTGGTTTCCGTTTTAAAGTTTTTCCTTTACAATGAGACTAAATTTTACTACATTTTGCAGTTTTACATTAACAAAAGGTGTATATTGTGAGGAACAAGTTCGTCTCTCTATTTTTATTTTTCCTTCTCGTAACCCTTGTTTCCTCATCTATGGGGCAACGCAAGAGTGTGCGTATACTAGGGGTTTCTGTTAGCGGTAATGAGACCACCGATGCCAACATGATTCGATTGAGCTCTGGTTTGGCTCCCGGTACGCAGGTTACCGGTGATGGTATTCAGGAAGCCATTCGACAGTTGTGGCGCTTGGCTCTCTTTTCTGATATCCAGATAAATGTCGATCGTGAACTGAATGAAGGCATCTATCTTACCATCGAGGTTAAAGAATATCCGCGAATGGAAAAGGTCGAGTTGGAAAATAATGACAAACTCAAACAAGATGATATCGAAGAGATTCTCAATTTTTATACCGGACAAGTTGTAAGTCCGAGTATGCTGGCTCGTGCCAAGACCCGCTTGCTTGACAAGTACAAAGAAAAAGGATATCTGCTCGCTGATATCGACATTACCCAGCGTCCCGGCACCCTGGACAGTAACCGGGTGATCGTCAATTTCGACTTTAAAGAAGGCAAAAAGGTACAGGTAGAGCGCATTACCTTTTATGGTAATAATGTATTCGATGATGGGAAATTACGCGGTACCTTTGACGAGATCAAAGAAGATACCTGGTGGCGGGGTGCTGATTTTAACCGCGAAAAATATCGGGAAGACAAACAGCTCTTGATCAATTTTTATCTCAATAATGGCTATCGTGATGCAGAGATTTTAAAAGATTCGATCTATTATAACGACACCCGCGAAGATATGTACATCGATATTTGGGTCTATGAAGGCGAACAGTATGTCTTTGGCGATATTACCTGGCAAGGCAATGAGCTGTTCACGACCGAAGAATTGGATGTCACGCTGGGATTCAGCCAAGGCGATGTGTATAGCAAAGAAGACCTGGACAAGGCGATCTTTGAGCGCGTCGGCAGTCTCTATTATGATCGCGGTTATATCTATGCTCAGACCACACCTCAGGAAGTGGTGCAGGACAGCAATGTGGTCGATATCAATTTCTTTGTCACTGAAGGCAGTCAGGCCAAGGTAAGATCGATAAGAGTTACCGGCAATACCAAGACCAATGAAAAAGTCATCCGCCGTGAATTGCGTATCATGCCCGGCAGCACGTTCAATCGCTCATTGCTTGAACGCAGCCAACGTGACGTGTGGATGCTCAATTATTTTGCCAATGTCGAACCCCAGGTCAAGCCTGTCGATGACGAGCAAGTGGATCTGGAATTCAAGGTCGAAGAAAAATCCACTGATACCGCAAACATGTCTGCAGGCTATAGCGAACGCGACAAGCTCATCGGTAGCGTGGGATTGGCGATGAACAATTTTATGGGCAATGGACAACGCATGAGTGTGGATGTCAATTTTGGCCGGTATTATCGCTCTTATAACTTTGGGTTTACCGAACCCTGGTTGTTCGATACGCCGACACTGACTGGGTTCAATGTCTATTATACCAAACGAGATCCCTATTATATCGGTTATAAACAACAAAGTCAGGGCATATCGTTGCGCTTTGGACGACGGTTCCGTTGGCCGGATAACTTTTTTCGGGGGGACTGGATCTACCGGTTGGACGAAACCAGCTTGTCGGATTTTAACAGCTTTTATCTCGAACGGGATCCGAATGGAATCGTCTCTATGCAATGGCCGCTAACAAGCAGCAGCGTCACCCAGATCATCTCCAGAAACAGTCTCGATCGTCCTGAATTTCCCACTTCCGGATCGGAATTTACGCTGACCACGGAATTGGCCGGAACGTTTCTGGGGGGCAATGTGGATTATCACAAGCATACCCTGCGCATGGATTGGTTTAATCCTTCCTTTTGGAATCTGGTATTCTATACCAGTGTTCAGGCAGGATATTTGGAAGGCATCGGAGACAATGCCCGCATTAGTTACCTTGAATACTTTTTTATGGGGGGGGATGGCTTGTCCCGTTCGATTCCCCTGCGCGGATATGAGGATCCTCTGGCAGGGTATCGAATTATCGATGACGGCGGTAAAGCGATGCTAAAATATACGGCTGAATTGCGTATTCCTATTGCACCGAACCCCACCATCTTTGGGTTGCTCTTCACTGAAGCGGGAAATACCTGGCCAGATTTTAGACGCGCTGATCCGTTTCAGATGAAACGGTCTATGGGCGTGGGCGCCCGTGTCTTTATGCCCATGATCGGTATTATCGGTTTTGACTATGGATATGGATTCGATCGCGTCGATATAGAGGGCAACCCGGATCCGCAATGGAAAATGCACTTTGTATTTGGTCGGAGTTTCTAATTTGAACATTAAAAAACATCCTATAAATGGTCCAAGAGGAGGAAACAGTGACTAAACAACTCAATCTACTCTTTGTAGTACTCGCCGCCAGTCTCACGCTTGCTTCATCATCAGTCGCCCAAAAGCTCGGCTATATCAATTCACAACAAATCTTAGCCGAGTTTGAGGAAGCCAAGACTGCACAGAAAACTCTGGATGATCTAAATAAAGAATGGGAAGCCCAGGGTATGGAAATGCAGCAAAAGCTACAAGAAATCGGTGAACAGCTGGAACAACAATCCCTTTTGCTCAGTGAAGAACGCAAACGGGAAAAACAGCAGGAAATGCAACAGCTCTATCAACAGTTACAACAGTTCCAGCAGGAAACATGGGGCCCAAGTGGTAAACTCGCCCAGGAAGAACAAAAAGTTATGAAGCCGATCATTGACAAGATCAATGAAGCGATCAAAAAGGTTGGCGAAGAAGAAAATTATGACTATATTTTTGACACCGTGTCAGCGAATATCGTCTATGCCAGTCCGAGTCAAACCGATTTGACCGATCAGGTTTTGGAAGTTCTGGAGCGAGGTGTGGAGAATACCACACGCAATTAGCCATTCTGCTCACCTTTTCAGATTTTGATCACCAAGAACACAAAGTCGATGGACCCACCATCGACTTTGTACTTTCCTTCCATCTCACCGGATCGGAATCCGGGTAGGAGCGGATAACCATTATGAACTGGACCATCGAAAAGATTGCCGCATTTTTAGGCGGTGACATTATTGGATCGAAAGATTTGATTATCTCGGGATTGGCGAAAATCGAGGATGCCAAACCCGGTGAAATTACTTTTCTCGCCAACCCAAAGTACGACAAGTTTGCAAGCGATACCAAGGCAAGCGCCATTATCGTAGGCAAAGAGTTTAACGCCGATGACAAGACCGTTATCAAAGTCAAAGATCCTTATCTCGCTTTTATGACTCTTGCAAAGGAATGGGCTGATAAAGATCCTCATGTCGAACCCGGCATACATCCTACAGCGGTCATTGCGCCGGGTGTAACTCTGGGAGCCGATGTCCATATAGGTCCTTATGTGGTGATCGGCAAGAAAAGCCATATCGGCGCCCATTCCCTTCTACATGCCGGTGTCGTCATCGGTGATCATGTTTCTATTGGCGAGAATTGCACCCTTTATCCCCGTGTCTCTATCCGGGAGTATTGTCGCATTGGCGATCGCGTTATCCTGCAAAACGGTGCCGTCATCGGATCCGACGGATTCGGATACGCATTTCATGATGGTCAGTATCACAAAATTCCACAAACGGGAATAGTGGCGATTGAAGATGATGTTGAAATAGGCGCCAATACGACCATCGACCGGGCTGCTTTGGGCGAAACAAGGATCGGACAAGGGTGCAAGATAGATAATTTGGTGCAAATCGCACACAATGTGCAGATCGATAACCACACTGCGATTGCTGCACAAGTCGGTATTTCCGGGAGTACCCAGATTGGCCAATATGTACGCATCGGTGGACAAGCCGGATTCGTGGGGCATGTCAAAATTGGCGATAAAGCCATAGTCGGAGCTCAGGCCGGCGTCACCAAGGGGATTCCTGAAAATGTCTTTTTCTCGGGATATCCGGCCAGAGAGAACATGAAAGCCAAACGCGAAGAAGCATCACTTGCCCGACTTCCGGAATTGCTTAAGACTTTTCGCCAAATGGCGAAAAGAATCGACGCATTAGAATCCAGACTGGGAGATGAAAATTCGCACCGTTCAGATAGCGATGAGGAACAACCATGATCAAAAATCAACAGACCATCAAGGAACCTGCCTCTTATGCCGGTGTCGGATTACATACAGGCAACAAGACCAAAATAACCTTCAAGCCCGCACCTGCCAATACAGGGATTATTTTTAAGCGGATGGATATTGATGATTGCCCTGTGATTCCTGCTGATGTCGATCATGTCGTTGACATTTCCAGAGGCACGACCATCGGCATCGGTGATGTCAAAGTACATACGGTTGAACATGTGCTGGCCGCGATTAGTGGCCTGGAGCTCGATAATATCATCTGCGAGGTTGAAGGAAATGAACCCCCGGTTGGGGATGGATCTTCGCTGCCTTTTGTAGAGGTTTTACTCAAAGCCGGTTTTAGTGAACAAGAATCGCCGCGCGATTATCTGATTATCGATAAAACCATTGCCTATTCCGATCCTTCCAAAGGCATCGATATCGTGGTTTTTCCTTCGGATGAATTCAGAATCACTTTTATGGTGGATTATAAAAATCCGGCTCTGGGTACACAATACACTTCGATGTATTCCCTGCATGAAGAGTTTGCTACCGAGTTTGCAGCTGCCCGAACATTTTGTTTTTTGCATGAGGTGGTCGCCTTGCGCAAAGCCGGTCTCATCAGAGGAGGAGCTCTGGATAACGCCGTTGTCATAATGGATGAAGATCTGCCTCAGGAGAAAATCAAGGAATTGCATACTCTTTTCAATATCGATAAAGAGATCAAAATGTCAGATAACGGTATTCTCAACGGCAAACAACTGCGATACCCCAACGAACCCGTGCGCCACAAGGCTCTCGATCTGATCGGCGATCTGGCTCTTTTGGGTATCCCTCTAAAAGCACATATTATGGCTGCCCGTTCGGGACATGGTGCCAATGCCGAGCTCGTCAAGCTGATCCGCAAAGAATACAAAAAGAAACTTATAAAGTCAAAATATCAGGTTCGCGAAGGGGGCAAAAATGTATTCCTGGATAGCGAAGCCATTGCACAAATTTTACCGCATCGATATCCGTTTCTCCTTGTCGATCGTATTCTCGATCTTGTTCCCCAGGAATATGTCGTAGGTATAAAAAATGTAAGCATGAACGAACCCTTTTTTCAGGGCCATTTTCCCGGCAAGCCGATAATGCCCGGGGTTTTGATCGTTGAGGCCATGGCGCAGGTAGGAGGGATCATGTTGCTCAATACTGAATCCGATCCTGCCAAAAAACTGGTTCTTTTTACCGGTATTGACAATGTTCGATTCCGAAAAACTGTCACTCCCGGTGATACCTTGCGCTATGAAGTCGAGATGGGCGCTTTTCGACGCTCTATCTGCAAAATTATCGGCCGGGCCTATGTTGAAAATGAGCTGGTCTGTGAAGCCGAACTGATGGCCGCGATTACTGATCGAGAATAACCGGGTTTCACCCTAAAGGTGCATCTTTCTTGAATACTATTAACTAAAGGTCACTATTTTGAGTACCATTCATCCCACCGCGGCTGTCGATGAAAATGCTCGCATCGGCAAAAATGTCAGCGTCGGTCCTTTTGCTGTTATTGAACAAGATGTCGTTATTGATGATGATACCACGATAGGCCCCCAGGCATATATTGCCAACGGGGCCCGTGTTGGCAAATCTTGTAAAATTCACAAAGGTGCGGTCGTCGCATCTCTTCCCCAGGATTTAAAATTCGGGGGTGAACAAACGACTCTGGAGGTAGGAGACCATACCACGATACGGGAATTTTGTACGTTGAATCGCGGAACGCTGGCACATGGTAAATCAGTCATCGGCGAGCACTGTCTGCTCATGGCTTACGCCCATGTGGCACATGATTGTATTGTGGGGGATCATGTTATTCTGGCCAACGGTGTTCAGCTCGGAGGCCACGTCGAAATTCAGGATTATGCCATCATCGGAGGCATGACTCCTGTTCATCAGTTTTGCAAAGTAGGTGTGCATGCCATGGTAGGAGGAGCATATCGCGTTGTTCAGGATGTGCCGCCGTTTATTACCTGTTCAGGTGAACCGCTACGATATGCCGGGGTCAATTCAATCGGTTTAAACCGTAGAGGCTTTGAACCGGAGGTCATCAATAATCTCAAACGTGCCTATCGATATATCTATCGAGCTCACCTCAATCGCAAGCAGGCCCTGGATAAAATTCGCAATGACCTCGTGCAAGACGAGCACATTCAAATACTGCTTAAATTCATCGAGAATTCCGAGCGGGGTCTTGTCTGATTATGTCTGTTGAACGCTGGCGATTCATTAACAGTGATGCACGTCCCGGTGCATTTAATATGGCGATAGACCGGTTCCTTGCAAATCAGGGTCAACCTTGTTTGCGTGTGTATGGATGGCATCCGCCTGCCATTTCACTGGGATTCCATCAACCCATCGAGCAAGTCGATCTTGTCAAATGCCATCAAGACAATATCGATGTGGTATTGCGACCCACTGGTGGACGTGCCGTATTGCACGCCCAAGAGCTGACCTATGCCGTGGTTTTGCCGCAATCGAGCTCTTTTTATGATCGCAGCGTGCTCCCGGTCTATGAAACGATCAGCAAAGCGATTATCACCTCTCTTCAACGGCTCGATCTGCCCATACAATGGGAACCCGCTCAAAAAACCCCGAAAAATTTGTCAAAAGGTGCTCTCGCATCGGTTTGTTATGCATCTACGGTACAATACGAAATCGGATATCAGGGCAAAAAACTCGTTGGCAGCGCACAACGGCGTATCGGAGGAGCCGTGCTTCAACATGGCTCTATACTGATCGGTGAGAAACATCTGGATTTGCCTTTTTATCTGAAACGCGGTGATGATAATTGGAAAAAGACGATCCAGGAGTATATGCGCAAACATACCATTTGTCTCGATCAAATCAGCAATGCAACGGTAAGCCCCGCTCAACTCGTCAGGGCCCTCAGGCAAGGATTTGCAGAGTGCCTGAAAATTGAATTTTATGATCAACAGTTATCTCCTGAAGAACTTTTACACGCCGAACATAATATCAGAACCTATGTGCCAAATAAGAGTATACATGAGTAAAGATAACACGAAAAAAGATCTGGCCATCCTGGGTTCTACGGGGTCTATTGGTGTGAATTGTCTGGATGTGGTGCATCATCACAGTGATCTGTTTTCCATCCGTGCTCTCAGCACTCATAGCAGAGTAGACGAAATGATTGCTCAGGCGAGACAGACCCGGCCTCAATGGGTCGCCATTACCGGTATTCTGCCCTCTGAGAAGCAAAAAAGTCAATTAAAGGAACTGAATTGCCATATTTTCACCGGTGCCTATGCATTACAAACTCTATGTGAGCAAGCTGATTATGATATGCTGGTCAATGCGGTCGTAGGCTCTGCCGGATTTTTGCCAACCTGCCGCGCTATCGAACGGGATAAAGATATTGCACTGGCCAACAAAGAAACCCTGGTGATGGGCGGTTCCATTGTCATGGATCTGGTTGCCAGGCACAAAGTTAACCTGATTCCGATAGACAGCGAACACAGCGCGATCTTTCAATGTCTGATGGGTGAACATCACATGTCAATCGAATCGATTTTACTCACCGCCTCTGGCGGACCCTTTCGGTTCTGGAGTAAGGACGACATAGGACGGGCTACAAAACAGGATGCGCTAAAGCATCCCAATTGGGACATGGGAAACAAGATTACCATCGATTCCGCGACCATGATGAACAAAGGATTGGAAGTTATCGAAGCGTGCTGGCTGTTTGACATGCCAGCCGATCGTATCAAGGTCCTCATTCATCCTCCTTCGATCATTCATTCCATGGTGCAGTTTATCGATGGCTCTATCAAAGCCCAACTCGGTGTGCCGGATATGCGTGTACCCATCCAACTCGCAATCTGTTATCCGGATCGACTCGCTTCTGATTTTGAACGGTACGATTTGGTTTCAGGTCCTTCGTTAACATTTGAAGAACCGGATTTGCAACGCTTTCCTTGCTTGGAGCTGGCCTTCCAGGCCATTAAAGCGGGTGGAACGTCTCCGGCCGTGATGAATGCCGCCAATGAGATCGCAGTGCAGGCGTTCTTGCAAGATCGTATCGGATTTTATGGCATCACCGATACCATTGACGGGTGTCTGCAAAAGCATACGATCAATTTTGCTCCTGACGAACAAACTCTGGTCAGAGCCGATGAATGGGCCAGACAAGCTGCGGAAACCTTTATTCGGAAAAGTTGAGCAACAAACGAACCGGTCCTCAAAACCAAAGCATCAGGTTTTTATCCCTGCAGTTGAGACCAATCGTTTTCGACGACCTGCACGCGAACTAAAAATATGGTGCCCAAAGCGGACAATGTGAATCTCTGGAATTTTAATGAGCCCTTGTCCGTTTTTAAAGGTGAACTTTTTTTGTTTTGTTTCGTATGGTATAGATGTATTGAATATGACCATGACTAACCCATACAAAGACTTGGGGTTAGCATATATTGAATCGGTTTTTTTACAAGGAGTAAAGATTGGATATTATTTTATCTTATGTCATCCCGGGAATACTTGTTCTGAGTATCCTGGTCTTTGTTCATGAATTGGGGCACTTTTTGGCTGCCAAAGCCGTGGGTATTCGGGTGGAGAGATTTTCTATTGGGTTTCCTCCCAGACTGGTCGGCAAAAAAATCGGTGACACCGATTACTGTATTTCTGCCATTCCCATCGGGGGATATGTGAAAATGTCTGGTATGATCGATGAGAGTATGGATGAAGAAGGCATCAAAGGGGAACCCTGGGAATTTATGTCAAAACCTGTATGGGCGCGGGCTCTGGTTATTTCTGCCGGTCCTATTTTTAATGTTTTATTGACTGTCGCAGTCTTTACCTTTAGCGTCTGGATCACCGGTATTGCAGAGGTCAAGGGACCGATTGTCGGTGATACGATACAGGATATGCCTGCCGCTTCCATAGGCTTGCAAACCGGCGATCGAATTACACAAATCAATGAGAGACCGATCGAAAACTGGCAAGACCTGCAAAGCACGATCAGTCAGTCCGCCGGAGAAAAAATTACGTTGACCTGGAAACGCGATGGAGAAACCATGAGCGCACAGGTGATCCCCGTCAAAGATCCCATAAATGATGTGGGTCAAATCGGGCTCTTTCCCCAGACCGAAACACGTTCCGCTGGCTTTTTTGAAGGGTTAGGGTTTGGATTCAAACAGACCTGGTTCTGGACCGCTCTCATATTCAAATCCCTTGGCAAGCTGATATCCGGGGAAATCGAAACCAAGGAGAATTTGGCCGGTCCGGTTCGCATCGTCCAGATGATCGGTGATTCGGCCCGGGGAGGTGCCAGCTCTATTATCAGCATTACAGCGCTGTTGAGCCTGCATTTGGGATTGATTAATTTATTTCCTATCCCTGCCCTCGATGGCGGACATTTACTCTTGCTGGGAACAGAGGCTGTTATCCGTCGGCCAATTTCCCAAAAAGTGCGCATGGCTTTACAACAGGTCGGTATGGCTATGTTGCTGGCTCTGATGATATTTGTGATCATTAATGATGTCATGCAAATATTCTAGTTCAGAACGCTACAGGCTGAACTTTTCCCATGGGGACACTCGCGCAGGAGGGGTCCCCATTTTTTTGGACAGGCAGCGATGCTATTGCTGTTTCAAAAATCACCTTGACACTCGTTTAAATTATGATTAATTTAATTTTATCTAACCCTGGAGATCTTGGTCAATACCGTTTAGAGCTGTTCTCCCGAAGGTTCTGAGGAGCGGAAATATTTTTCCCAACAAGTGCTTTTGATGGTTTCTTTGAGGATGAGAAATGAAAAAGACGGCTTTATATGAAAAACATGTCTGGGCCGGCGCCAAAATTGTAGAGTTTGCAGGTTATATGATGCCCATACAGTTCAGCGGGATCATAAGCGAACACAAAAGAGTTCGTTCGACTGTGGGTGTCTTTGATGTCTCTCACATGGGTGAGTTTTTCGTTTCCGGACAAGGGGCCAGGGATTTTATTCAAACAATGTCTTTGAATAACGTCAACAAGCTTTTTCCCGGCAGGGCGCAGTATAGCGGCATGTGTTACGAGCACGGCGGAATGATAGATGATCTTATCGTTTATCAACGCGAAAATGATTATATGCTTATCGTCAATGCCGCGAATCATGATAAGGATTGGGATTGGCTGAAATCGCACCAGACTCCTGATGTCGAGCTGCTCGACCGCAGCGATGAGCTGACGTTATTGGCTGTGCAAGGACCGGATGCCGAATCCACTCTACAGTCTTTGACATCATCGAATTTGTCACAAATAAAATTTTACCATTTTGTCGAAGACAAGCTGGCCGGCGTCCCCATGATTATTTCCAGAACCGGTTATACAGGTGAGCCGGGGTTTGAACTCTGTTTTGACAGAGATTCATCTGAAAAAGTGTATGATGCCATTATGAACGCCGGTGATCCTTTTCAGATCGAACCTATCGGGCTCGGTGCCAGAGATTCGTTACGTCTGGAGATGGGATATTGCCTTTATGGCAATGATATAGATGAAAAAACCAACCCACTGGAAGCAGGTCTGGGATGGATTACCAAGCTGGATAAAGGCGATTTTATCGGTCGGGAGGCCTTGCTGGAGGTCAAAAAGGAAGGAATCCGACGCAAGCTGATTGGCTTTATCATGCTGGAACGCGCCTTTCCCCGGCATGGATACGTACTGACCCATGACAACGATGCGGTCGGCATTGTCACGAGCGGTACGGTATCTCCCATGCTCGACAGGGGAATGGGTATGGGGTATGTTCCCAAAGAGTTGTCATCTGTTGGCACGGAACTCGGCGTTCAGGTTCGAAATCACACATTTCGGGCTCAGATCGTCGAAACCCCGTTTTATAAAAAATAGGTCATGATGCATCAAACATCAAATGTATCGGTTTATCATACGCCTGCTCAGGTTCCGGATTTGAACGGATTGGTTGTGGT
>CAYNUX010000094.1:0-11248 GCA_964400115.1 uncultured Cytophagia bacterium | reverse complement strand
GAGCCGCTGCTGGCCCATAAAGCCACACACGAAGGCCGGGTAGCTGCACAAGCCATAGCCGGACAAAAATCGGCCTTTGACCCGCATGCCATCCCCGCAGTGGTCTTTACAGACCCGGAGGTGGCCTGGGCCGGATTGACCGAACACGAAGCCAAGGAACAGGGTATCGAGTTCGAAGTTGCAAAGTTTCCCTGGGGAGCCTCGGGCAGAGCGCTCACCATGGGCCGTCAAGACGGGGTGACCAAACTGGTCATCGATCCGCAAACCGAGCGCATTCTGGGTGTCGGCATTACCGGTAAACATGCCGGTGACATGATCGCCGAAGGCGTCCTGGCCATCGAGATGGCTGCCCTGGCCTCGGATCTCGGACTGTCGATTCATCCCCATCCCACATTGTCCGAAACCATCATGGAAGCAGCAGATGTTTACGAGGGCACCAGTACCCACTATTATCGTCCCAGGAAAAAGTAGCGGAGGGTTTATGAGATTGACCATCGACGAACTGAAATGCAAAACCGCTGGCATCTGTGTGAAACGCTGTCCCCATGTCTTCCAGTTCACCCGGGGAAGCAAAAAGGCTGTGGTCGTCAAAGACCCAATACCCAAAGAGTTTGAACTGCTCTGTCGTGACCTGATCATTGCCTGTCCTGAAGATGCGATTATTCAGATAAAAGACTAGATTTTTGGAGGAATCGATGCAGCAACCGAATTTAAATAATCCATCTGATAACAATCAAAACAGATATCGATTTGGTCCGTTGTTTTGGATCGTTCTGCTGGTGATGGGGTATTTGCTGTTTTCCCAGACCAACCAGGGTCCGCAACGCACACCAATCACGTATACAAAATTCAAGGATTTTGTTCGACAGGGAAAAATCGACAGTGTCACGGTTCAGGGAAATGCCATCCGTGGCGAATTTTCTTCATCCTACCTGGTAGTCACCGGAGGGGACACCACCTCTTTTGACCATTTTCAAAGCAGAAAACCCGATTTTGAAGATGAGGGCTTGATTCCGCTTTTGGAGGAAAATAATGTACAGGTGAACGTTCAGGCACAAGAGAGTTCCTGGCTCCGGAATGTACTCATCCTCCTGGCGCCCTGGTTGTTGTTATTCGGCTTGTTTTATTTTGCGCAAAAACGCCTTCGCAATCAGGCCAAAGGCATGATGGGTCGGGGGGGATTGTTTGGCGGTATGACCAAATCAAAAGCAAAAAAGTATAAAAAATCGGATGTCGAGGTGACGTTTAATGATGTGGCCGGACTCGAAAATCCGAAAAAGGATCTTCAGGAAATCATCGGTTATCTCAAAGATCCTGAAAAATATATGAAACTGGGAGCCGATATCCCCAAGGGCGTTCTGATGGTGGGTCCTCCCGGGACAGGAAAAACGTTGCTGGCCCGTGCTGTCGCAGGCGAAGCCAAAGTGCCATTCTTTAGCATCAGCGGTTCAGAGTTTATCGAAATGTTTGTCGGTGTCGGGGCCTCCCGGGTGCGCGACATGTTCAAGACCGCTAAAAAAGAGTCTCCTGCGATCATCTTTATCGATGAAATCGATTCTGTGGGCCGCTCGCGCGGCACCGGTGTCGGCGGTGGCCACGATGAACGGGAACAGACACTGAATCAGATATTAAACGAGATGGATGGATTCGAGCGTCATGAATCGGTGATCGTCATTGCCGCGACCAATATGCCTGATGTCCTCGATCCGGCACTGACGCGGCCGGGACGCTTTGACAGGCAGATCACTCTGGAACGGCCTCATAAAAAAGCCAGAACGCGGATCCTGGAAATTCATACCCGGGATATCCCGTTGCATAACGACGTTGATCTGGAAAACCTCGCGGCGCGCACCGTGGGATTTTCAGGCGCTGACCTGAAAAATCTCGCCAATGAAGCGGCGCTGCTGGCCGGACGCGATAATAAAAAACGCGTCTCGGCAAAATATTTCGACCGTGCGCGTGACAAGATCCTCCTGGGATATGAACGGGAAGAGATCCTCGATGAGGAGGAACGAAAGCATATCGCCTTTCATGAATCAGGACATGCTCTGATGGCCAAACTCTTGCCCACTGCAGATCCCATACAAAAGGTGACGATCATTCCGCGAGGTCGTTCACTCGGTGCCACAGAACAACGACCCGAAGAAAATCGCCACAACCTGGGCAAAACATATCTTCAGGATCGTATCAAGGTGATGCTCGGCGGCAGGGTGGCAGAAAAGATCGTTTTTCAAGAGTACAGTAATGGTGCGGCCGATGATCTGCATAAAGTGACCAAACTGGCCCGGTATATGATCAGTCAGTGGGGCATGAGCGATGAAATCGGTCCGGTTACGTTTAAGCAAGGCGATGAACACCTCTTTCTCGGCCGGGATATTCAGCAGCCCCGTGAATTCAGTGAATTTATGGCTCAGAAAATCGATCAGGAAATCGTTGCAATGGTTAAATCTTTGGAACAAGAAACCCAAAAGATGTTAAAAGAAAACGAGAAAAAACTAAAGAATGTTGCCGAGGCGCTCCTGGATAAAGAGACCCTCAGCAACGGGGATATCGAAGAGCTGTTAAAATAACCCCTCAATGCCGCTAAAGACCGGGCGCATTGCCATGGTGCGTCCGGTTTATTGTTTTATATCGAGTCATTTTAAACGCATCACTTTTATGTGATGGTCATAACCACGAACGACCAGTTTGATGAGGTAAACCCCGCTGGCAATCCTCTCACCCTTTGCTCCTCTACCATCCCATACGATCTCGTGCTCACCTGACTTTAATGCTTTGTTGCACAAAACTCGCAACCGTTCTCCGCGTGTATTATAGACGGTCGCACTGATCCGGCCAGGATGCTTTAGAATAAATGAGATTGTGGTCTGCTCCCTGAAGGGATTCGGATAACTGGTCAGTTTGATGATCGGTGTAACTCTGGCTGTATCATTCATGACGTGCGTAAAGAGTGAAAAAGGCGGTGGCGGGGGTGCTGACAGCGATACCAGTCGCTTTTTGTCTGTCCGATTTGACTCTGAACCTGTTTGGCTGATGATCTCACACTCTTGTCTGGCCCATACCCAATAGGCTTTGGCGGGCTCAAGGAATGAACTGATCTGGTAAGATCCATCCAAAATATCATATTCGATAAACTGCGGAATAATGGCATCATGCGGAATGGTCACGGCCTGGGAACGCTTTGCCGGCGCACCGATGAGATTCCAACCGGACGCAAGCTGCAGGCGCACCGAATCCAGCGCGATTCCTCTTATGCTCAATGTCTCCGGATAGGCAACAGGCACCCAATATCCCTTGCATGGCAAGAGACGATCCACGCATTGATAGCTTTTCATGCCGCTATCCCATTCATAGGCGCTGTTTTCCAACGCGTTCGGGAACAAACTCGATACCTGCCTGTCGTCAGGGATGACCGGCAAAGAAAAAAGATACCATCCGGCCACGGGCATGGTCAGTTGTATGGTTGTGGGCAGGCTGACATCGATGGTCAGAGAAACGGATCCGCTCACCGAGAGCGAAAAATTTTCCCGCATATCGATTTCTTGGCCTGTGCTATTTTTTAAAATGATTCTGGTGTCAGACGGCAAATCGTTCGGATTCCATTCCAGCTTTGTGGTCGATTGGTTGACGAGGTTTAAACTGTACTGACTAGTCTTTGCACCGCTATCGCCGTTCGGATCTCGCAGATCGGTTTGCAGATGATAAGAGCTGGCTGATGTATGCTGCCAATAAGCATAAAATCCATCCGGCGCTGCCGGAGGGGCCAGGATATCCAGCCCGGCATCATAGCCGCTTGTCGCCTCGGGATGGACTCCAAAAATACATTGCATGCTTTTGGCTGGAAAGATAACTGTAATAGGAATCCGCCATTCATCTGTGTTCGCTGACACAAGTGCTGGAACAAAAATGAGCATGAAAATGACCATGATTCTTTTCGGGGCGTTTTGAATCATATCTCTCTCACGGTTGCTTTGGTTATGTTCTGTCAGAGATTGTATTTAAATTATGACTTGTCACTCGGTTTTTATGACAGATTGGAAACTTTATACCTTTTTAAGGTATTGTTTATATTGTTTCTATGCCTGAGTCTCGAATCAGCATTTTCTAATTCACAAAAATAATGCCAGGCCATAGAAATCCGCGGTTGAAATGAGGATGTTTTTAAGATATTTTTTGGGGCCAGGCAGGATAAAAAAATCCCCCCTGCCATAATTGGGGTGGCAAGGGGGTTGGGCGTGACGCTGGGGTTGGGGATCTATTTCAAGAGCATGGCCTTGATGGTTTGCTGTGTGGTTCCGGCAGTGACTTTGATAAAATAAATTCCACTGGAAACATGTTGTCCGTGATCATCTCTGCCATCCCATACAACAGATCGAGTCCCCATGCTCTGATGTTCATTGACAAGAGTTCTCAAGAGTTCGCCTTTCATATTAAAAACCTCAACACGAACCTGTTCAGTCCCGGCCAGTCGATATGTTATCGTCGTCTCTGGGTTGAATGGGTTGGGATAGTTTTGTATGACTTTGAAATCGCGTGGCTGATGCTGATTCGATTCCACATCAGTGATCTCGAAAGGCGGTGGCGGTGGCATTTGATTATCCCAGCCGCTTATTTCCGGAGCAACTCGTTTTGGCATGTTTTCGCTGTTGTTGCTATAGATAAACAACTCGCACTCTTGTTTGGCCCAGACCCAATAGCCCTTTGTGGCCTGCAGGTGTTGTGCCACCTCGTAGGTGCCGTTGGCTTCATCGTATTCGATAAACTGGTGAATGATGCCGTCTGGTGGGTCTGCAACCACCCTGGCAATGTCAAAGGGAGCTCCGATCATATTCCATCCTGGCTTTAAGCTCAGATGGATGAAATCGAGAGCTTCCCCATTTATATCGATAGAGGCCGCATCCTGTATGGGCAACCAGTATCCTTTGCCGGGTTCGAGGTCAGTGACCGAGAGGTATTTACCCTGCACCGGATCCCAGAAATAAGCTTCGTTGCCATACAGGTTGGGGAACAGATCTGCTACTTTGTTGCTGCCCGGGATAACAGGCAAAGAGATCATATGCCATCCCTGGCGTCTGAATTCAAAGGATACTGCCTGAGCCAGGCGATAGCGGATAATGACAACCTGGTTGCCCTGCAGCATCATCGACTCTTGCGCACGCATGTTCACCTTTTTAGAACCAGACTGGGTTTCCATAACCAGGCTGCCGCGTGCAGGCAAGGACGAGGGATCCCAGGCCAGTACCGTGCTACCACTGTTGATGATATGCAGTTGCCAACGGATCTCTTTGGTGTCAGGATCGATTGTGGGGCTGCGCAGGTCGGTTTGCAGATCAAAGGTTTCATTGACCGGGCATTCAAAAAATGCATACAAACCATCCGGCGTGGGAGGCGGAGCCAGTTCGTCCAGATCCGGGTCATAGTCATCAGTGGCTTGCGGATGTACGCCAAAGACCTGCACCAGTTTTTTGTCCAGGAGCTGAATATCCAGTGGAACGCTCCATTCTGGCGGAGTGTCGTTATTGAAAAGCAGGATATAGTCTTCAACTTCGCCGTCCTCTGCAGCGCCTTTCCATGTCAGGCCTCCGTCAGAATTGAACCGGAACCGCGCATAGAGTCTCGCCTCGGTCGTGATATGGGGAATAGCGACAACAATGTGATTGGCGCCGGGCACCAGTTTTTTATCCATACAAATTTGATCGTCAGTGTCACCAAAACTGCCATTGCTGTTCCAGTCGATCCAGGCATTCAGATACCCTTCGGCTGAAGCCAGAACCGTCAAACCAATTTTTTGTGGATCTGTGGGCATGGATCGAAAGATCACGCCGTCTTCGTCATCCACACCATCCCGGTCATCCCCCAGTGCTTTGGCATCCGGTTGGCCGTCGGCATCGGCATCGATCCGGCGTCCCAGATGGAGTCCTTTGACATGGCGATGCCTTGCGCCATCCGAGACCAGTAAGGTGGGATAGGGTTCATCCGGAAGATCGCCAAAATCCCATTCAAATTCGCCTTGCTCCAGCGCAAAGATATAGTCTTCCACTTCGCCGTCCTTGGCCGGACCGAACCAACCGAGTCCTTTGGTCGTCGCATAGCGGAACCGCGCGGCCACCCGGCCGGGTTCTGCCCATTTGGGGACGAGGATCGTGTAGGTATTGCTGCCCATAGAGGCTGGTTCATTGATGAGCACACGTTCGCCAAACGGATCGAACCGTTGATTGTTATTCCAGTCAAACCAGGCATTCACGAATCCGTCCTGAGAGACCTTGATCTCGATATTCGTTTTATTGCCTTGAACCAAAACCGAACTCAAAAGAACACCGTCTTCATCGTCAATATTATTGAGGTCATCTCCGTCTGCATCTGCAGAGGGCTGGCCGTCGGGTTCGGCATCGATCTTTGCCCCCATAAAAATATCCGGGTTGATGATATGACGGGGACCATCAGAGGATAAGAGAGTCCTGAATGCTCTGTCGGGCAGATCTCCAAAGTCCCATTGGAAATCATTCTCTTTTATTTCTATCGCATAATCTTCGACCTCGCCTTCGCGAGCCGGACCATTGGGAGTGAGATTGCCGTCACGGTTCAGGCGAAAACGGGCATAGGATTGACCGGCTGTGGCATTGGCTGGCACCGTAATGGAATAGCTATGCATACCCGTGGACACGGGTTTATCGATGAGAATATGCTCGGCATTGTTTTCCAATACACCATCCTGATCGAAATCCATCCAGGCATTCAGCTTGCCGTTGCCATGTACTTTGACTTTAATCGTTACAGGAGTTCCGGTGGGTAAAGCAGATGGGATCCATACACCGTCTTCATCGTCTTTTTGGTGATTATCGTCTCCCATGGCCATGGCATCCGGATGCCCATCCGGTTCGGTGTCGCAGGTATCCCCGAGCCAGAATCCGTGTGTATAGAGATGCCGTGCCCCGTCATTGGCCAGCAGCGTGGGATAGGGTTGATCCGGCAAATCTCCAAAATCCCATTTGTCTTCCTGCTCGCCGATTTCGAGCTGATAATCTTCGACTTCGCCGTTGGGCGCCGCACCAAAACTTTTCAGTCCTCGCACCGAGCTGTAACGAAACCGGGCAAAGGTGACTCCGCTCTTCATCGGGGGCAGGGTTAGAGAGATCGTATGGGTACCCGTTGCATAGAGTTTGTCGACGATGATATGTTCACCGCGATCATGCCAGTCGCCATCCTGATTGATATCCAGCCAGGCATTGAGAAAACAGGGCAGGTTGGCCGGGGCAGTGGTTTTTACAGTCCATGTCGTCGCTGATCCGGGGATCAGCGGTGTCGGAATCAGCACACCATCTTCATCATCGTCATCGTTATTGTCATCGCCCATTGCCATGGCATCAGGCTGTCCATCGGTTTCATCATCCGGTTCTTGCTGATCGCCCAGGAATATTTTTTCACGGATCACATGGCGGGCACCATTGTTGATCAAAAGAGTTTGATAGCCAGCTGTTGTGTTTCCGTTGTCGGGTGCATCGCCAAAATCGAGTTCCTTTTCCTCTTCCTGTGGTTCGATGACGATCTTGTAATCTTCTACTTCACCATCAGGTGCAAGACCGGTCCAGTGCAAATTGTCTGTGCTGGAGAACCGGAACCGGGCAAAGGTTTCACCGGCCAGAGCATAGGGCGGTATCTGCACGGAGAGCAAGCTCGTTCCGCCGGGAATCGTCTTTTTGTGGAAAATTTTTTCCGGTTTCTGAAATGAGCCATCCTGATCGAAATCGATCCAGGCATTGAGAAAGCCCTGGCTCGAGGCTTCCACCTTGATGGTAGCGGATTGACCGGGATATAAGGCACTGGCCATGGTCACACCATCTTCATCATCGGATTGATCGATAATGTCATCGCCACTGGCATCCGCATTGGGCTGACCATCGGGTTCTGTATCGACTTTTTGTCCTAAAAAGAGAAACGGTTTGTCCGGTACAATATGCCGGGCACCGTCATTGACAATCAGCGTGGTAAAGCTTGGATCCGGCAGGTCGCCCAAATCCATGCCGATTTCTGTTTCACCGATCGTCACGGCATAGTCTTCGACTTCGCCATTTTCAGCCATGCCCGTGGGGGCAAGGCCCCTGATCGTGCTAAAACGGAAACGCGCCATAGTTTTTCCGGGCCGGGCTGATGGGGGAACCACAAATGTCAGGTTATGCACCCCTGTGCCAAGTGGTTGATCCAAAACAATGTGTTCGCTGCTGGCGCCAAAAGAACCATCGCCGTTAAAGTCGATCCAGGCATTCAGGACGCCGACCACCCCGGACGCATAGGCGGTGACCGAGATTTGGGCAGGCGATCCGGGAATCAGAGATGAAAGAAAAGCGACGCCGTCTTCATCATCATTGCCATCGAGGAGATCATCGCCCTGGGCATCCGGTTCGGGCTGACCATCGGGTTCACTATCGGGCATTCCCTGGGCTCCGAGATAAATAGTGGGTACGATGACATGAGCCGGACCGTTGCTGACGGACAGGGTCGCATAATCGTTGGGATCAGCGGGATCATCAGGGGCATCACCCCAGTCCAGGTTTTGCTCTGGCGGATCAATGGCGAGTTTGTAATCTTCGACTTCACCGTCCTCTGCAATATCCACATAGCTCAATTCCGGAAAATGGCTGAACCGAAAGCGTGAATAAGTATGGCCCTCTTTGGCATCAGCGGGCACAGGAAACGACAATGTATGAGATCCGGTGCTCAATGGTTGAGACATAAAGATTTGTTCACCCGGATCGTCCCAGTCGCCGTCGGCATTAAAATCGATCCAGGCATTGAGATAACCCGGTTCTGACGAAGCCACTGTGGCCCGTACCTGGAGATCCGCGGAGGTGCCGGGAACGAGCGCAGAAACAAAGCTCACCCCGTCTTCATCATCATGCCCGTCGGCGAGGTCGTCGCCTTTGGCCAGCGGATCGGGTTGTCCGTCGACTTCAGGATCGGGCGGACTGTGCAGTCCCAGAAAAATACCCTGACTGATGATGTGCCGCGCGCCATTATTGATCAATAGAGTGGGATAAGACAGCGGGAAATCCGGTCCGTCGGGTGCATCTCCGAAATCGAGTTCATTTTGCGTTGTTTCGTAAAACCAGTAATAGTCCTCCACCTCACCATCCGGTGCTTCGCCAAAAGGAGGAAGATCCTCCAGGGTGGTGATGCGAAAGCGAAAATAGAGAGGACCCTCGGGTAGATTTTCAGGCAGTTCGAGCGGGATCTCGAGATTCTGTGGACCCGGCGCAACTGTTAATCCGGGTATGATTTTTTCTTCCGGATCGAATAGATGGTTTCGATTCAGATCCATCCAGGCGTGTAAATATCCGGGTCCGGTTGCATGAATCCTCAGAAAGAAAGGTCCGCCTGGTTCAGTAGGGGCGAGCCATTCGACCCCGTCCTCATCATCCGTTAGCGTTTGATCATCGCCCATTGCTTCGTTTTGCGGTTGACCGTCCGGTTCGACATCGACCTGTTCACCCAGTCTGGGAACCGGATTTTGTTGGTCATCATAGACAACGAGATGCCGGGCTCCATCGTGTTGCAGGATTGTTTGATATGTCGAATGCGGAGCATCTCCGAAATCGTGCGTGGCGGGAATGATATTGGGTTGTTGTGCATGGGTGTTTCCTGAAAAAAACAGGAATACCACCAGATGCAGTGCGTATAAATGCTTCATTCGTCCCTCCCCAAGATTGGTTTTTTAAAGCTATTTGCTTTCGAGCGTTTTAATCTTTTTGTTCAATGCAATGATTTGCAATTGCAGATTTTCAATGGTCTCGAGCATTTCCAGTCCCAGTTTTCCCATGTCGAATTGCGTCCGGCCTTTTTTCGCTGCTGTGATCCAGGGCAAGTGTTTTTGCGTATTGATAAAAGATTCGATTTTATCGATAGACAGAGCGTTATAATCGGGTTCAAAGACATAGTCAGGTACCGCCAGGGGACCGGTGCTGGTATAGATCGTGCCGCTGACACGCAAATCACCGTCGACGTCCAGGTCGTATTCGGGGGCGGTGGTATTGATTCCCACTTTATCGAGAAAGGCGGATTTGGCCCCTTGTGCGTACACGGCGAATATGTGCGGGTGCTCTGCCAGATTGTCCTCCACGCGCGCCATGAGTGCGGTTGCCATGCCGTCGCTGGTGGTCGAGTAATCATCGGCGATTTCATCTGCATCCAGAACACCGCGACATCCCGATATTTTATAGATATATGAAGGAGGATTGGGCAGTACGCCATCGAGGGCGATCTCATAGGACGCCAGCTGGCCCTCTGCGGCGATGCGCTGTGTCGAGCGTGAATAGACGCGACCGGCCATGGCCCGGTTGGCCTGGATTTGATTGCTGTATACGGCCTTGTCTAGGGGAGCATCGACCGAGGATAAAGCGCCGATATGGGCTTCGACATTGGTTTCTGCAAAGGGCACATGAATATTTGCTCCGACGAGCATGGTATGCTGACGATCATCAAAGACATCGACGAGCATCTGTTCACCACTGCCCAGGACATCGAGACGGGCTTGCGGTGTGGCGGTTGTAAAATCTCCGATTCCGGTATTGCCATCGGCAGAGACTTGCAGGTAAACCGTGCCACTCGAATTTTTGACATGCATTTGCGCAAACGATACAGATACCGCCATGCAGCAGAAAAAGATGATGCGATAATTCATTGTCCGTCCCCTTGATGTGTTTAAAATCCCAATATTCCCGGATGGTATAGCATAAAAATATGACAGTGCTGTCTTTATTTTGTGTCAATCAGATTGTTTTATCAAATTCATTATAATAACAAGTGCCAAAAAACTAGCCATTTATGACTATTTGTTTCTATTTTAGTTAAAATATTGCAAAAAATATGCCAAAATATTATATTTTTAGTTGTTTTTCACTCTTGTCTAAAATAAACTTGCTGATAGACCTCATGCAAAGCCGCAAAGAACAGCTTTTGTGATGAAAAAATGATTCAATCAATTTTTTTCGAGTATATATATGCAAGCCAGTAACGAACAAAATATTAAAACGACTTTTTTTCTTAGCGTCTCGGTGGCTTTGCGTGAGTGTCATTTTTTGCCACTGCTCTGGTAGTGCAGTGCTATCTTTTTTAAGGTCTTGAAAAAATATCCTTGCATGTCTCGATTAAATCAAACATTTTAAAAAGATCATCCAAGCCTTGCAAAGGATAACCATTGATCAACCTGTTACTTTTATTGGCAAATCTATAACCATCAGGAAAATTTATGAAA
>CAYNUX010000093.1:0-11330 GCA_964400115.1 uncultured Cytophagia bacterium | reverse complement strand
CGCCGTTGCCGTCGATATCTCCGGTGATCATGGCCCAGACTCCTGACGTCAGCTGGGTCATGCTGTTCGTGCCATAGGCCTGATTGTGGTCTGTTGTAAAATCATAACGCACGGCGGGTGCATCAGATAAATATACCGTATTCCGGCTCATGATATCGAGGTGATTACGATGGATCGCCGTCAGATAATAAGAACCTTCGGGCACGGTTGGCCATTCGATTTGATCCGATCCGTTTTCATCTTTGATCGAGCCGTCTGATATGAGAAAGGCGCTCTGCTCTGCCACAACCCACTGCGCATCTCTGCGGTCACGGTCTTGAGTTTGGATCCTGCGCTTAATTGCCAGGTAAACCCGGATTGGCTAAAGGGCTGCCAAGCAGACCAGGTGCCGGTTTCATTGGTAAAGCGGATCTCATCGAACTGGGATTGACCATAAGCATAAACATTCACGGTTTGTTGATCGGTTTCCACAGCCTCGAGTTCGATAATGATGGGATAGACATAAGTTGCTGTACCTTTTTTGATACCTTATTTCAAAGAACAGGGTGACAAAAATTATACCATTTTGGACGGTGTTGAAACAATATCTTTGTGATTTAAATACAATGAAATCAATGATTGCAATTACTGTTTTTGTTTTTTTGATGCTTGTCTCTATTTATAAAGGGCCAAATCCCTAGCTTGTGGTGAAAACACCAATTATGGTAATACCGCCTGTGCCCCCATAGAGGCATTATTTTTCCAAAGCGTGTAATCCGTCTGATCCACAAGGCCATCCAAATTGATGTCTGCGGCCTCATACCCCGAAGCTGAGGATCGCACAGCATTGTACCATACGGTATAGTCTGTACTGTTGACCCAATCAGATCCATCGCTATCCCCGCACCAGAGTCCCCATATATTTGTCTGCAGCTCGACGGCTCCGTTTTGATCATAGAGATTGGCCGAGTCTGTAAAGTCGAACAGATCATCGTTCGAACCCGTCATTGTTGGAGTTGAGGCTGATGCAATGACCACGTGATTGCGATGTTTGAACAGGATGCGATAGTCATCGGGCACGGCATCGATAAAGACCACTCCAGTGGTACCATCATCTGCCACAATCCGACCGCTCTGATGCAAGAGTGCACTGTATGAGGCAACGACCGCATGTGTCGTCGGATCGCATAATTGGATCAATACCCAGTCTACGATATTTGAAGGCATGCTATTCATTGTTCTCGGATCTTCAGCATAGGGAGAGGTCAATGGTAGATCGTTGTTGATCCCCAGAGTCATTGTCCCTGTTCCTGAATCATAGCCCCCTTGTAGGAATATTTTGGTTACAAGCAAGATTCCAGTCCGAGCGATAACCGGACGCATTCGAAAGTCTCCTGTCAATGAGGACCAGGTAGAGCCGTCATAAAAGTTTGATAGGTGATCGTCCTGAATATTATCAGTTGCGATATATACATTGGAACTTGCCGGTTCTATCACGAGATGGTAAGTTGTGTCTTTTTTTACGCTGGTATAGGAAGAGGTTAGGTCTATTGGATTCCAGCTAAATGGCATCAGGCTGATCGATGGTATCGAGACGGATTCACCTATTGGCACACCTGGCAATCCTCCATCATCTGAATAAAGAGTCATTGTAAGGTTCGATGCGGAAAGCGCTTGTCCAAGGTGCAGCCATGCTCCTTTCAATTGACCGCAAAGTTGAGGAACAATTTTTAACCCTGCTTTTTCTCCAGCAACGATTTCTTCATCTGTATAGCTGCTGCCCCATTGATCATATACTAATGTGCTTTTTTCGATACTTTGGCTTGCAAAAGCCAATTCTTTTATACAAGCAAAGATATCCAGTTTGCCATATCCCCACTGCTCTCCCCAGGACATCCCTGTGTAAGAATCTTGTGTTGCGTTTTGTGTTACCAGAGAGATCAGGGTGGTCGGATCGAGTGAAGGATCGATTTGTAAGAGAAGAGCGACTGCTCCTGAAACGACAGGGGCTGCCATGCTCGTTCCTTGATTTAACACATGCTTTTCATTATCCACCAGGGATGTGCTACTGGGTGAGCTCGTACCCGAACGACTGCTGCAAATTCGTTGACCCGGTGCAGCAATATCTGGCTTGTCATTTATACCCAGGCGAGTGGGGCCATAGCTACTAAAAGAGGAAATGCCGTCAGATCCATCAGGAAAGCCAAAAGAGAGATTTGAGCCGTTGCTTGCTTGCCAATACCAACGTGTATTATAGGCTCCCACGATGACTGCTTCAGCAGCGCTATTTCCCAACGAGTAGAACTGATTACCATTGGTGAGTGCAGCTGTTGCTGTGGGGCTTCCAATGCCGGTATCCTCAAACCAGCAATGATAATTTGTTGATACTGTTGTCTGGTTCGTCAGGCGTACTGTCCAGGTACCATTCATCGGAGGGTCGTCTTCCACATAATCAAAGAGAACGATTTCCACATTTCGATCGCCATTGCTGCTATTGATGGCATTTGTAATATAAATGGCCCCATCATTTGTTGATATCCCGTTTTGAGTGTTTGCTGCTCCGGTATATAGATATCCATTTGGCGAAATAACCGTGGCATCAATATCAAGATCGCTATCTAACCATATTTCCAATATGACCAAATCATTACTGCTTCCACTGATATCGGAATATGATGGAATCGAGAGCGTAAAATCAACGGATTGAGTTCCGGGAATAGTGCCCCCTAAATGGATATTGGATTGACCATCATTGCCAGCCGAGACTACCACAGCTCGACCTGCTTTTGCAAACTCGTCGATAGCCTGACTCATGGCATCGGATCCATCATGTGGACCCGAATTACTTCCCAAGCTCATATTGACAACCAATGGCAAACCAGCAGTATCTGCCTTTGCTTCGGCCCAGGTCAATGCATCAATAATATTGGTTGATGGAAAAGAATAGTTGCCCCCTTT
The DNA here is from genome assembly GCA_964400115.1 of uncultured Cytophagia bacterium. GTDB lineage: Bacteria > Zhuqueibacterota > Zhuqueibacteria > Residuimicrobiales > Oceaniaggregativiventaceae > Oceaniaggregativivens. The sequence goes on along the minus strand of CAYNUX010000093.1, from coordinate 8,393 downwards.
GACAACCAAAATATCTGCTTTGGGTGCCATACCAGCATATTTGGAACCATCAGATGATGCGGACCCGTTACCCGCAGCAGATCCTGTGACATGAGTACCATGGCCATTTGTATCCCGAGTTCGCACAAAACCTGCAGGCGAGCCATCCAATTCATTGTTTATTTGCGTTTGAGTGTATTCTACACCATACCCAAATCCGCCTGGATAGGCTTCACCCCCAGAGGGTGATAAGGTTTGATCCCAAATGTATTTAATTCTCGATTGTGTCGGGTCTGTTGGATCTCTAAAGTCCAGATGCTCCCAATCGATTCCGGTATCGACGATACAAATGAGCACATTTTGACCCTTGTATTCATTGCCATAAAAAAAGCCGTTATTCGCAAGTTTAACTCCAGAGGCAATCCGTGCAACATCATTATGCAAAGTATTTATCTCACCCGGATCGACCCATGTTACATCCTGCATTTGAGTCAGTTTGGCCAGATCATTTGCATCGACCAAGGCAGTTACGAATTTTTCTTTTACACTTTGTACCTTTATACCTGTTTTGCGTAATGTTTTGGGATTTTTGGCATATATGATTGCCCCAAACACCTCTTTGCCATCCTTTTTTTTTGTAAAAGATTTATCCGGCAATGGACCAATGCCAGGGATATTCCAGTCCTTTCTTTCCTTTTTTAAAAATTGTTTGAATCGACCATCCAGTTTTTCAAGATCTGCATCAACAGGTTTTTGTGCAAATACACCAATGGAATGGCTTGTGCAAACAAGAAGGCAAAGGAGCAGAAAGCTGAGACGATTACTCATGGATTATTCCTTAAGACGGGGCGTAAAAGTATATATAAAATAATTATTTACATGGCATCCTCAAAATAGTTCTATTTATGATAATAAGCATTTTGGGAAGAACGTGGGCGATCGTATTCCTCCATTTTTAAAGATTAGAATGCTATGGGAATGATTTTTATGGAACCTGAGAGGTTATCCCTGTTCTATAATTATTGATCCAATAAACATAATCCAAAGTCGTGATGCGTGTGTCGAAATTCAAATCATAGAGGGAATAGCCAAAGCCATTGACCAGCGCTTCGGTTCGCCATTGGGTATAGTCATCCAGGTCCAGGGTTTGATCTTGGTCGGAATCGCCACACCACAATCCCCAGGTGCCTGTGACCAGTTCTTTTCCGCCATTGGTGCCGTAATATTGAGTGCCGGCTGTGGTAAAATCCCATCCCACAGAGGTGGTTCCTGTGATCGAGACAGGAGAGGCGCTCATGGCGGCCAGATGGTTGCGATGGATAACCACGATATAATAATCATCATCCGGGAGGCCGGGAAACGCATGAGCCGAGTTGCCATTTTCATCGATAATGACCCCGTCTGTACGCAGAAACAGGCTGCGGTTTTCAGCGACCGTGGTACCATCTGTTTCCCGCAATTGCACGAGTATCCAATCCACACAAGAAGCGGGCAGGGATGTGACTGTGCGTGGGTCTTGACTATAGGGCGATGTGGTGGGTATCCACGAACCGAGTCCGGTTGTCATCTGTGATCCGCGAAAGGCCCCCTCCAGAAAGGCCTTTATTTGGACCGTGGATGCGGCTTGACCCCAGAGCCCGATATACTCTGACGTATTCCCCCCAGCTATGGTAAAGTCTCCCCCGACATATAGATTTGAAAAAGACAAAGCCATATCGCGGATGAACGAGTTGGTCCCCGAGTCGAGATTAGACCAACTCGTTCCATCCCACTTTGCAACATAATTGGCCGGATTTCCTCCGGCCTGAGTAAAAAGACCTCCGGCATAGATTGTGGATCCGTCCACAGCCAGTGCTTCTATGATCCCGTTGGTGCCACTGCCAAGAGCGGACCAGGCAGACCCATCCCATCGGGCTATATAATTCGCGGGGGTGGATCCGGCATTCAAAAACTGACCCGCGACGATAATATCATCTTCCTGAACAGCCAATGCCTTGACCAAATTGTTGGTACCGGATCCGGGATATGTCCAGGAAACCCCATCCCATTTTGCAAAGTGATTGGTAAAGTACCCTCCGGCATAAATATCACCATCCAGTCCGGTAATGGCATAGACCGTATTGCCCAGGCTTGATCCTATACTGCTCCAGTTACTGCCATTCCATTTGGCCAAATAAGGTGTGTAAACGCCGCCGGCATTGGCAAAATCTCCGCCGGCATACAATGCTCCATCGATCCAGGCAAGGGCATAGACCGCTGCATCCGTGCCATTATTTTCACCGGTGCCGAGGGCATGCCATTCACTGCCATCCCATTTGGCGACATAGTTGATATCTTTGCCACCCGCCTGGGTAAAAAAGCCACCGGCATAGATATTCGTTCCGTCTGTTGCCAGGGCCATAACCGTACTGTTGACGCCACTGCCCATGCCCAACCAGTTGCTACCATTCCAGCGGGCGATTCTATTGACAGAGACTCCCCCTGCGTCTGAAAAATAGCCGCCGGCATAGACATTTGCTCCCAGGCTAACAAGAGATCTTACTTTACCGTTGAGGCCATTGCCTGTGAATACCTGACTCCAGTTGGTCGCCAAGGTTTGATCGAGATCGGATTGTAAGGATTCAGGGGGAAGGAGTTGGGGATGCCCTGTTTCATCGGTGATCATGCGCCAGCCCGAAAGATCGAGATTTAATTCCATGTTTGACCAGCTGCCATCTTTATTCAAGATCGGAGGAAGTTCTGTTGTGGGTGGTTTGTCCTTTGAATAGGGAATAGAAGCCAGGCCAAAAATAATCAAAAACAGTAAAGCTGCAACGACTCTAAAATACTTTAGCATTTTCTTCCCCGGATACAGGTTGCCTGTAATTTTTTTGATCCCTGGTTTTTTTCAGGGGTGCCCATTTTAACTATACGGCAAAGCTATAAAAGTGCCGACTCGATCACATAAAAATGTCAACATTTTTAAATCGTTACCATCAATTTTCTTCCGAATCGTCGCAGGAATGTATTTTCGATTTGTTTTTTGTTGCTACATAGTCTTGTATTATTCGAGTCTCGACGATCGGCGAAAATTCCCAAATAGATGGTCACGATGATCATCAATACGGATGATAAACCGGCCCCTAAAAGCAGCCACCAAACCATTACTGCTCCTCCTCGATACGGGCCCCCAAAAAAAGTGTAAAACAAACTACAAATCTGTGATAAATTCAACAGCTGCGGGCAAGATTGCTGGACAAATTGTTGCAGGCAGGCGTAATATATGAAATAATGTCAGAAAAAGCAACACTCCTTGTGTTTAAAATTACAGTTTGCTATATTGTTTTTGCCCATTTTTTGATGATTCTATGCCGAGAGGAGTTCAAAACCATGCGTGTTATGGCCTGTTGTTTGATTTTGTTTTCTTTTGTTTATGCAATCGATCATTCCGATCCCTATTTCACAAAAGTTTATGACTCGCTGCACGACTCACCAACACAGCAAAAATTTCAAAAGATCGCCCCCATTCCTGTCGCCAGTGTCTATATTCAACGGCCGGGTGAGGGTGAAGCGGAAATGCGCGAACATTTTCGCACCATGCGAGAGCTGGGCTATACCGCGCTCAAACAGATCATGAATTGTCCCGGATGGACGCGAGAACAGATCGGGCTCATTGCTTTAGATGAAGGTATTATCCCCTGGTGGTATGGTCAGGGGGGCTGGGAAGAGATCACCGATGATCTGCTGAACAGGCTCGGCATCGATTCCCGGGATATGCAAGAGATTCGCAATGATCCACGTATGCTCGAATACCAGCACAACGTTCTGAAAAGACGGCTGCAAAAAGCCATCGAGTGGCATCAACAGGGACGCTCCACCCGGTTTCGCGGCAGAGTACCCGAGGTGGGGGGCGTCGGACCTGGTCTTACCGAGGAAGGCAAGATCCTCTTTGTACAATGGGTCAAAGACCAGTACGGCACCATTGACAGCCTTAATTTCGCCTATAATCAGCACCATTTCGGACTCGCCCCCAGAGAGGGCGAGCCGTTTCAATCCTGGCAAGATTTTGAGGAGCGCTGGCAACAGCTCAACAATAAAGAATACCGGCATTTGCGTGATATTTTCCGGTTCAAGGCAGATAACCGCGAGACGCTGATCAAGACCCGTATACAAGAGCATATGGAATTCGATCCCGAGCAACCCTTTCGTGCCGGCGGCGAGATGGGCATGTTTTTGCCCTTTAGTTATCGCGGGGTGGATATGGAAGGCATTGCCGAACTCATGACTGAGGTGGGTTCGTTCTATCCGTCTATTCACCTGGCCTGGCATTTCGATGAAGTGAATCACGAAATCACTCGTCCCATCTATATGCAGGCTGCCCTGACCCATGATTATTTCAAGGGCGGCTGGTCTGCCACCTGGGAATCCACCGGAGGCCCCCAGCAGTTTAGCGGTGGCAAGGGCGGCAACACCTTTATGGTGGATAAAGGCACCATGACCCAGCTTATGCTCAGTTTTCTGGCTGCCGGATACAAAGGCTTTGGCATGTGGTCCTGGAGCTCCCGCTCGGCTGGCTGGGAAGCCGGCGAATACAGTCTGCTCGACCGACATAATAAGGTCACCCCCAGAGCCATCCGCGTGGGCAAAATCGGACAAACAGCGCAGCGTTATCGCGATGAGCTGTGGCAGTCCCGCAAAGAACCGCTGGTCGGCGTGTATCAGAACTGGGATAACGAAGCGATCTGGGCAGCCATGTCGCTCCAGGGCCGGGAGCATCTCAGACAGGATCCCATCGATGCACGTGTCGGTGTCAGCCGCGCGTTGATCAATGCCAATATCCCGTATGAATATGTCACGGATCGCGATTTACGCAAAGGCCTGGCCCAGCGCTATCGCATTATCTATTTGCCCTTTGTCATTTCTGTGCCGTCTGATATCATGCCGATCCTGGCCGATTATGTAGAACAAGGCGGACGACTGGTTATGGATATGCCGTCTGCTTATTATGATGAATTCGGTGCGCTGTTTTCTACGGATCAGGGCACCTTTTTTGAAAAAACTTTTGGCACCATCATCAACGAATATCAGGGAGCTGGTGTCAATCGTCCGGTCAAACTCGACAATCTGGATCTGCAGGGATTCATTGTGGATCTGGATCCCACGCACAGCCATGTCCTTGCCGCCTATGATAATGGCCTACCTGCCATCACCGAAGCATTCGTGGGTGAGGGTTCTGCAGTGTTGCTGGGCTATGAAGCGTCTAAGCACTGTTTCAAACCCAGGAGTGCAAAGGCAGAAGAGATGCTGTTGCGATACACTCTGGGAACCAATCGGCCTCGCTTTACCTGCCAGGGCGCTATAGTCTATCGCCTGGCTGCTCCGGAGGCAGATCACTATTTCATCATTAATGACGGTCCGCAACGTCCGGTGCAACTGAATGTGGATGGTTTTAATTACAAATCCGCTATAGATGCTGTCACCGCCCAGGAATGGTCTATGAAAGAAATGCTTGTTGTTCCCGCCTATGACGGACGGTGGATTCGGTGTGAAAAATAGAGGCAGTCTCTTGATAGAAAACCAGTGGATGTTTCTTGGGGGTTTGTTATATTATATAAATTGTCGTCCGCTCTGGTGAAAGAAAGAATTAGAAAGTGATACAGATACTCAAAGTGGGGACTGGGAAAAGAGGTCTTTTTTTCTCTGTGTTGCTCAGCGTTCTCTGGTGACTCTGCGGTTTATTTTTTTAGTGAAAATTTTAGAATTGAAAAAGGCAGCTCAATGGGAACAGGGGAGTGGTGAATATGAAATGGCTCAAATATGTAATGTGGGATGTGGCAGTGACGCTTTATATCCTGGTTTCAGTTTTGGTGAAACAAAACAGGATGTTTTTGCTTTTAATGATTTATGCCATTGTCATGCTGATCGCTCGTGTGGCAGCGATGAGTGGGGCGAAAACCACAGGCTTAAAGCGAATGCAGGGTCAGGTGCCGGAATGGTTTTTTCATTTTCTTTATGCCATTAATGTGGTCGCTTTGATTTGGGGCGGCCGGATTGTGCTGGCTTTTCTGTGGGCTGCAATATGGGGGCTTGCGTTCTATACCCAAAAAAAACTCTCGAGGAGCGTATGAATACATTTATCTTTGGACTATTGCTCATGACCACACTCGTCTCAGGACAAACCTTGCCCGAATCGATTCAGGATCTCATCGATCGGGGTGAATTCACTCAGGCACAGAATGATATGCGGCAGTTGCTGGCGATAAAACCGGATATGGATGCCATGCTCAGGCAAAAAATGATTTTCGAAATCGAACGGCTGGAGCGGATCCGCAAGGATTTTAGCAAAGACCGCTCAGATATTATTGCCTATATTTCACGCTATATCCCGGATGTGGAAATCGACGACCTGCTCAAATGGGAAGAGTCACATGCTCTGGAAGTAAAAGTCATTGACGGGCAAAAGCGCTACTTTCATGCGGCAGCACGCAATCTGTTCCGCATTGTTCCTGAACTGCGCGAGCTAAAAAAACAGGTGGATGGCCCGCAGATTGAACCGGAATACAACCGCATCGCGGATTTACGATCTATAGTTCAGAGTGCTCAGGATACACCCTATACCCATCCGACGCGCTTGCGCATCGATTATCGCATTACCGTTCCTGCGAATACGGTTCCCGATGGGCAGGTGGTAAGGGCCTGGTTGCCGTTCCCCAAATCTGTACCCGATCGCCAGACAGATATTCATATCGCGGATGCAAGTCCTGTCAAATATCTTCTTTCTCCGGACCAACGGGATTTTCATCGTTCGATCTATTTCGAGCAGGTCGCCAGAGAGGACTCGGCCCTTTCATTCAAGGTGAGTTTTGAAATGACGCATTACGCCTATTTTCAGCCCATCGATGCGGATCGCGTATCGATGCGGTTGCCCGATTCGGTCAAACCCTATTTGCAGGAGCGGCCACCTCATATCGTGTTTACTCCTGAAATGCTGGCACTGTCCCGCGACCTTGTTGGCGATGAAACCCATCCGTACAGAATCGCACAGCAATTATTTGGCTGGATCAGTGACAATATTCCCTGGGCTTCGGCACGGGAATATTCGACGTTTACCTCTGTATGCGATTATGTCTTGGATATCCGCCATGCAGATTGTGGCATGCAGACAATTTTTTTGATCACACTGATGCGCATGAACGGTATCCCGGCACGCTGGCAATCCGGTTGGTGGGTCGAGCCCAGCGACTGGACCATGCACGACTGGGGCGAGTTTTATCTGGAACCCTATGGCTGGCTGCCCATGGATGTGACGTTTGAAAAGCAACCGGTCGACGATCCGCAGGTCAAATGGTTCTTTTTAGGCGGCATGGATACCTGGCGGTGGATCGTCAATGACGACTTTTCAGTAAGGTTTTATCCCGCCAAAATCCATCCCCGTTCCGAGACCATCGATTTTCAGCGCGGTGAAGTGGAATGGGCCGGAGGAAATCTCTATTTCGATCAGTGGGACTGGGACTTTAACGTCAAAGTAATCGATGAACCCTAAGAGACTGGGGAGAGAGTCATGAAGCGTCTGTCGTGGTTGTTGTTATGGGCCGCTGTGTCCTTTGCTCAGGTGGATCCCACTGCGCTGCATATGGTTGGGAATGCCCACATCGATATGGCCTATCGCTGGCGCTGGAATGAAACGGTCGACCGGGTGGTTCCGGATACGTTCTGGGGGGTTCTGAAAACCATGCAAGCGGAACCGGATCTGACGTTTGCTCAGAGCCAGATGGTGCTCTATGAAACCATGCAGATCTATTACCCTGATCTTTTCAAGGCGGTAAAAGAAAAAATCAAAGAGGGCAAGTGGTCGGTAGTGGGCGGACAATGGGTCGAGCCGGATGCCATTCTTCCGGGCGGTGAAAGCCTGATCCGCCAGTTTCTCATTGGTAAAGAGTATGCCTCCACTGAACTGGGCATCGATTCTATCGATGTCGCCTGGGTACCGGACAGCTTTTGCGGCCAGGCCCTGACGCTGCCCATGATCTATAGCGGCTGTGGCATGAAAACCTATGTGTTCAGCCGCGGCGCTCCGCAGAACAAGCGCATCTTTTGGTGGGAGAGTCCGGACGGCTCGCGTATCCTGGCCTATAATGTACCTATCCACTATAATATCAAACCCACCGCTGATATCATGCTCAAGCTCAAAGAATGGTTCTCTGTCGCCAATGTTGACAGAGCAATGCTCCTCTATGGCGAGGGCGATCACGGGGGTGGGCCGCGCATGGGGGACGTAGAGAATATCCGGCGATTGCAGCAAGAGAGCGATTTTCCGGATGTATATTATAGCACGCCCGAAAAGTTTCTGAACCGTTTGTTGGAATCGGAACAGTCGTGGCCGGTGCATCGCGGAGAGATCGGCATTGGCACCGGCGAAGACGGCAAGGTGGATA
>CAYNUX010000092.1:0-11376 GCA_964400115.1 uncultured Cytophagia bacterium | reverse complement strand
GAGGTTCTTTTTCAAAAACATCCAACCCTGCGCTATGGATAAAGTCATACTGCAACGCCCGCAAGAGAGCATTTTCATCAATTACTGGGCCTCTTGCTGTGTTGATCAATATCGGGCATTGCCGCATGGATTCAAAAGAATGCTCATTAAAAAGATGAAAGGTTTCATCGTGCAAATTGCAGTGTATGGATAAGACATGACTTTTGTCAAGGCAGGTTGAAAAATCCACCTTTTTTGCTCCAACCTGATCAAATCGCTGCAAATCGACATAGGGATCCACAGCAATCACCTCTTTAAACAGCGAACGAGCTTTTCGGGCAAAGGTGCTTCCGATACGCCCCAATCCAATGATACCCAGAGTTTTATTATGCAGCTCGAAAATATCCAGCCGCCGTGATTTACCAAAATATTTTATTAAATGGCGTTCATGGGGTTTCAAAGCCCTCAGGCAAGAAAACATGAGCGCCAAGGCATGATCTGAAACACTATGATTCGCATACCCCTGAACATTTGCAACGGGAATGCCATAAAATGTTGCAGCAGCGAGGTCTATATTGTCATATCCAACACCATATCGAACAATGGCCTTTAGATGATCGAGATCTTTTAGGAAATCTTTATCAATAGAGGTCCAGCGTACAAACAATCCTACAGCATCATTGACGACTGCTTTTTTTGAACCATAGTCGTGCCGTTCACCCTGAAAGATATCGAGTTCATATCCTTCATTGCGTAAAAACTGTTTTTCTTGTTCATATGATTCGTAACCCCCATCGATAACGACGACACGATTTTTCATCGTTCTCCTCAACTAACCGATTTTGGCCGACAAAGAAATAGTGATGACCACAAGGAATAACAACAAAAACATCCAACCAAAAGTCCGTATGGTAAGAAGCTTTTGACGTACGCTGGGCAAAAACTGAAAAAAGAATAACACTGCAACGGGGATCAACGACAGGGTGTGATGCCAGGATGAAACCCAGCGTCCCAAATTGATACTCATCACAAGGCCTGTTAGATAAAGAGCCAACAATATAAAGCGTGCCGACTGGATCAAGACTGTATCTATCGCTGCCAACTCTTCCAATTTCATAAAAAGGAAACGATAGACCAGCACTGCATACAGTGCAAGAAGCATGACAGTTAATATAGGATGAAGATTAATTGCCCATGGTAACATAAACCCTCACATATCAATTTTTGACTTAAAAGAGAGAATGGCATCAACGAGTAGAGAGGGACCAAAGCGCACCACATCGGTTACAGGCAAGCCGGTAAGAGTATAAATTTGATCAAGAGTTAGACGTGCCTGATCATCATTGAGACCAAACGTATTGACAGAAATCCCGATAACCTGGGTCGAAAAAACAGGCGCAGCGAGTCGCTCATATAGATCAATAGCCGTGACAATATGCGGCACTGGAGTCGAAGGGGTTCCCCGCATAATGGTTCTGTCATGCTGATGGCACAGAATACAGGCATGCGGTGCAAATCCATGCAGCATGGATAACGTTACGCCGGAATATAGAGGATGGCTGATGGCCCCCTGTCCTTCCAAGAAAAGAATTTCATGCTCTTTATTTTCCAGGACGAGTTTCTCGGCTGCACCGGAGACAAAATCGGATATGATATGGTCCATTGCCAGGCCTTTACCGCTAATGGCAATACCACTCTGCCCGGTTGCGACGAAAGCCGAATCATAGCCTTTGGCGCGAAAGGCTGAGTCGAGTTCCAAAGCGGTCACTTTTTTACCACAGTTGCAGTCAGTGCCGACAGTGTGAACACGAAAACAAGATTGCAAAGGAGCCTGGCAACCATTGACAGAGAGATCCTCAGGAACCTTGCGCAAGTCTTTTATGTTTGCATTGTTTTTTTCAGCCAGCTGTCGCCATTCGGGATCATTACTTAACAGAAAATGCATACCGCTGATAATATCCAAACCGTGCGACAGGGCTTCAATCAAAATGGATCGCCAATCAGCAGGAATTTGCCCACCCGGTGGTGTTATCCCGAGCACAAGCGTATTGGCACAAAGATCGATTGCCTGGGATAATTTGGCGACGATAGGGATTCCCCTACCCACCCCCATTAGCGTACCTGCATCCTGACCAGCGGTTTGTGAATCTAGCAGAGCAATTACGCTGTCACGACGATATCGTAGCAATCCCGCGGCCAGTTTAGCCTGATTCGGATGGGTATTGCCTTCTGTTAAAATGACAAAACGCTGATCTTCCATGGTAACTCCATTACCGCAAAAGTGAGATCTATAGTAAAAAAAATTGATCTAATAAGCAATAAAAAAGCCGATCAGAACCGTGGTCTGAATCCTTCTCCCAACACCTCATGGACATTATTTACAATAATAAATGCATTCCTGTCGATCTCTTTGACTTTACGGGTAAGAACACCAATTTCTTTGCGACTCAATACGGTATAAAGAATTTCCCTTGGTTCTTGTGTATATAGTCCATGACCTGTCAAGATGGTTGCACCTCGATTCATGTCATGAGTAATGATTTTGCTCACTTTATCAATTTCCCTGGTGACAATCAAGGCAGATTTTGCATAATCGAATCCATCGAGTATAACATCAATAAGCCGAGCTGATACAAATAAGAGAAAAAAAGCATACAAGGTAAGATTCAAAGCAGGCCGTTCAGTTGCCAGTCCTTTAAAATGGATGATAAATCCAGCCAGGGTAATCACAAAAAAATCGACCCCCATAATAGCCATCCCAGGCTTAATACCCCAGCGTTTCTGAGCCACTGCAGCAACAATATCAGAACCTGCTGTCGTTCCCCTGGATTTAAAAATAATACCCAATCCAATCCCCAAAAGCACTGCACCGATTAAAACGAGAAATAAAAAATCTGTCTCTTTCATCTGAAGGATAGCAGGGTGATTTTGCAGGGCAAGGGATCTAAAGCCAGGCATTTCTCCCCGAAAAAAATCTATAAAAAAAGAACTCAAGGAAAAACCGACAAAAGTTCGTGCTCCGAATTGTTTACCCAATTCCAGGACACCCCATATAAAGAGAGGTACATTCAAGACCCAAATCATCAACCCGACCGGGATTGTATTTCCTGACAAATAATGAATAGCCATGGCCAATCCGCTCACGCCACCGGGCACAACTTTGGCATCGACCAAAAATACGCCGATTCCTATGGCCATAACAATGGATCCGAAAGTGATCACCAAATAATCGATCCATACCCCTTTTTCAAAAAAACCCATTTGCTTTAGGATATTTTTAATACGAGACATTCGAAACCACCTTTCAATTAAGAAAATCAAGAAATTATTACAAAAAAGTTCCGTGTCAGTTCATGTTCAATAACAACCTGTACCTGCTTGGGAACAAGAGGATATCCTGCCTTTTCGAGCGAAGTAAGAAATTGCTCATGCGGGCGACCGTTTCGGTAATCGGGTTCTTTGGATGGATGCTTGATATATTTATAAATACTTGATAAATCGGGATTAACTAAAAGAGAACCTTGGTAGAGAAAATTCTGTTTTGATTTAAACATGGAACACCCTAAAATTTTGCGCTCTCCGATAGCAATATCACTGATACCGGCAGCATTCATTCCTTCTATCTGAAAATGGCGTTCCAGAGTATCGATAAGAAAAGCATTGATCTTTTTAAAGTAATAATAAGGCGAGATACTCGTTGTGCTATGAAAGGCCAGGGTAATACAAAGCACTCCGGCCGTTAAAACCACTGCCCCTCCGCCGCCTCGTCGTTTGAGAACAGAGACTCCATCATCACGGCAAAGCTCGAGATGAACTTCGTTTTCAGGCTTTTGCGAACTCCCCAACACCACAACAGGGACGGGTGCTTGCCATAATTCGAAAACAAATGGGTGTTGTGGATTAATTCTTTGTAAATGTGAATCGCGGATATCAATTTTCACAAAATGGATCGCTTTCCTGTCTATTGTTTATCGGCTAAATATAGCAAAGAAAATATAATCCTGCAAACGAAAGGTTTGACTTGAATTCACCCTAAAATGCACGTATATTAGAGTTACAAGAGTTTGCCCAATAAAAATATCGCTTAGATTATGAAAGCTGCCCAACAGGAAATATTTGCCCAAATTCCCATGCAATTCATTGGCCCTGTCCATATCATTACACAGGATCAGGAATATACATCGACAGTTCCTCTGGCAACATTTGAATCCCCACTCTGGCCGTCGACTAATCGAGGGGCGAGGGTGGCCCTGAAATCCGGAGGACTGCGAGTAACGGTTATCGATGAACGCATGACACGTTCGATCGCAGTGCAAGCGCCTCATGCAGCGAGAGCCTTGCAAATAAAAAACGAACTTTTACAAAGAATAGATGATCTTAAATCCATCACCCGTGACTCGAGTCGGTTTGCCAATCTCCTGGCGATCCACAGTCAGTTTGTCGGGGATCTGCTTTTTTTAAGGTTCGAATTCAATACCGGTGATGCTGCCGGTCATAATATGGTAACCAAAGCGAGCGAATATATCCTGAACTGGATTTTGGAGCAATTCCCGGATCTATCTTATGTCTCTATCAGTGGAAATTATTGTACTGACAAAAAAAATTCAGGTGTAAATGGTATTCTGGGAAGAGGCAAAAACGTTATTGCCGAGGCCATAATCCCCGAAAAGATATGTAGGCGCTATCTAAAACAAACACCTGAAAAAATCATTGACCTGCATATTAAAAAAAATCTCATCGGCAGCATCATTGCCGGTGGTGTTCGTACGGCAAATGCTCATTTTGCCAATATGCTGCTGGCGTATTTTCTCGCCACCGGCCAGGACGGAGCCAACATTGTCGAAGGCTCTCAAGGATTTGTACATGCTGAAAAACGTAGTCAGGACTTGTATTTTTCAGTAACCTGCCCTAATTTGATATTGGGAAGTGTGGGTAGCGGCAAGAATCTGGAATTCGTACAAACGAATCTCGAGCATTTGGGTTGTACTCAGAATCGGCCAACGGGCGAGAATGCACGTCGATTAGCAACCTTTGCAGCAGCAGTTGTCTGGTGCGGAGAGTTGTCGCTGCTGGCAGCGCAAACCCATCCCGGTGAGCTGATGCGCGCACATGAATCACTGGAGCGTTTATGAAAGATCCTACAAATGAACGTAAAGTAGAGCATATAAATATTATCAACAAAGACAGTAATATAGATCGGAAAAAATTTTATTTTGATTATTTTCATCTTGTCCATCGAGCATTGCCCGAAATTAATTACAACACCATCGATACATCCATAGAACTCTTGAAAAAACATTTGGCATTCCCTTTGCTTATTTCCTCCATGACCGGAGGAGATCATGAATTGGTACGCACGATTAACCGTAATCTGGCGATTGCCGCAGAAGAAACCAATGTGGCTTTGGGTGTTGGCTCGCAGAGGGTCGCGTTCACTCACCCCGCAGCCCGATCCAGCTTTGAACTGCGACAATACGCTCCAAATGCCCTCTTGTTTGCCAACCTGGGAGCCGTTCAACTGAATTATGGCTTTACGATTGAACACTGCCGAAAAGCTGTGGACATGCTCAGAGCTGACGCCCTGATCTTTCATCTGAACCCATTACAAGAAGCTGTTCAGCCGGAAGGGGATACAAACTTTACAAACCTCTCCGAAAAAATTGCAGCGATTGCAGAACAACTCGAGGTTCCGATTATTCTAAAAGAAGTGGGTGCAGGCATTTCAGTGCAAGATGTGAACCTTTTGATCGATAAAGGTGTTTATTATATCGATGTGGCTGGATCTGGTGGGACGTCATGGAGCCGAATAGAGCATTATCGGCATTCAGAATCTAAGAATGATGAAATCGGATTAACCTTTCAGGACTGGGGTATCCCTACTCCCATGGCGCTCGATAATTTAAAAATATACCGAGATCGTATCACGGTTTTTGCCTCCGGAGGTTTGAGAAATGGTGTCGATATGGTCAAAGCGGTTATATTGGGAGCTCGATTGTGTGGCCTGGCCTCTCCATTTTTGCAACCCGCTATGGAATCAGCCGAGCATGTCATAAAAAGGGTCATGCGTTTAAAAAGGGAATTTCAAACTGCCATGTTTTTGTTGGGAGTTACAGAGTTTAATGATTTACACTTTAATAAAGAGCTGCTAGTCGAGCCCTGAATTAGCCGGGAAGAGTAAAATCAATATGAATATCGGAATTGAGTCCCTTAGTTTTTTCACATCACGCTATTTTCTTGATCTAGGAACAATGGCACAAGCTCATGGGGTTAATGCTGACAAGTATTATCATGGCATCGGACAAGAAAAAATGTCAGTCCCCCCTCCTGGCGAAGATGTCGTTACCCTGGCGGCAAACGCGGGACGCCAGGCCCTGGAATCGATCGACACTGACTCGATTGAAATGGTTATGTTCGCCACAGAGTCAGCTACGGATCAATCAAAAGCCGGGGGGATCTATGTGCATAACCTCTTGGGCTTAAAACCACATTGCCGGGTGTTTGAATTAAAACAGGCGTGCTACAGCGGAACAGCCGGATTGCTATTAGCACGAGATATGATAAGTCAATACCCTGATCGCAAAGTACTTGTTCTCATGTCTGATATTGCACGATATGGTCTCAACTCTGCAGGTGAAATCACCCAGGGCGCGGGCGCAATCGCGATGATCCTTTCCAATCAACCCAAAATTATGACCATAGAATCTCAAAGTGGATATTATACCCAAGATGTGATGGATTTTTGGCGACCCAATTACCGGAATGAAGCACTGGTCGATGGAAAATATTCGGTTCGTGTATATCTCAAGGCTCTTACCGAAAGCTGGAATCTTTATCATCAAAGAACCCACATCGGATTTGATCAATTTTCCCGTTTTTGTTACCACCTGCCGTTTAGTCGAATGGCAGAAAAAGCCCACAAGCAGCTTGCAAAAATCAATAATATCGATATTTCTGATAACAAACTCACCACACAAATAAATGATGGACTGATATATAATCGAAAAATCGGAAATATTTATACAGGTTCTCTCTATCTCAGCTTGATCTCTATGCTGGAGAATAATCAGCAGGATATGAGCGACCAACTGGTTTCACTCTTTAGCTATGGCTCGGGCTGCGTAGGGGAATTATTCGCAGGTCGGGTATTACCGGGTTATCGAAACTATCTCAAATCAGATCTGCATCAATCGCTCATCGAGAACAGAAAAGAACTCTCTTATCCTGAATATATAGAATTTTATAACTTTTCTTACGTAGAGGATGGCACACAACAACGTTTGCCCTCTTTTGACACCGGCCGCACCCGCCTGACTCAAATAAAGGACCATAAGCGTATCTATGAAACGGTTTAATGCATAGCATCGCTCCTGGCAAAATCATTCTTTGCGGCGAACATGCAGTGGTTTACGCAACTCCTGCGCTGGTCATGGCCGTGAATCGTCACGCACATACCCGTGTCCGCACAATTGACGATACGATCCATCTCACCCTTAAAGACCTCGATATTCATTATTCAGTGCACGTTAACGACC
Source organism: uncultured Cytophagia bacterium (assembly GCA_964400115.1). Classification (GTDB taxonomy): domain Bacteria; phylum Zhuqueibacterota; class Zhuqueibacteria; order Residuimicrobiales; family Oceaniaggregativiventaceae; genus Oceaniaggregativivens. Next base: position 3,865 of record CAYNUX010000092.1, on the reverse strand, counting down.
TTGCCGCATCGACATTGAATATTCGACAGTGCTTTGACTCTTTTATAAACAAAAAATTGCTTATTCGGAATGTTTTGAAAAAACCGCAGGATCTGTACATATTGGCGATTGACAATTTCTATCGAATGCATGGAATAGAATCCGGAATTGATCTCGAAATCACTTCAGACCTCATCATCGGCAGTGGCATGGGATCCTCGGCAGCGACTCTGGCAAGTCTTTACCATGCATTGTATACCCATTTTGGGTTGCCTTTTAAAGCGAAGGATATTTACAAATTAACCCTGGAAACAGAGCGTTTTCAACACGGTAATCCCAGCGGAATTGACCCATATATTGCTACGTTTGGAGGATTCATCCGTTTTGAAAACCGAAAATCCATCAAGCTCAATTTCCAGACACCGAATTTCTTCCTTATCAATACAGGCTCGCCATCTTCAACGACCGGCGAATGTGTGATAGCTGTGCAAAAGCTTGCCAACAGTGATTTATGGCAATCATTCTCGGATACGACAACAGTTTTTGAGCGCGCTTTACAGATCCGGGATAATCAATTATTGATCAAGGCTGTACGCGAAAATCATCGCCTCCTGGATCGTATCGGTGTGGTACCCGCAAGAGTAAGACATTTTATCCGAGAAATCGAAAATAGAGGAGGAGCAGCCAAAATCAGCGGTGCCGGGTGCATCAGGGGCCCTCACGCTGGTTTGGTGCTTGCGTTCATGGACAAAAATCCGCAAAATTTATGTCGCGAGTTCAGGTATCAATTCATCCCAATAACAGGAGATACACATGGCGTCCGTACGGCTCAGAGCCACAGCACCGGGTAAATTGATGCTGTTGGGAGAACATGCTGTTCTTTATGGTCATCATGCAATGGTTTGTGCCGTTGATCAAACTCTGACAGTAGAGTTGCACGCCAGATCTGATAACAAAATCATCATTGACTCTGAGCTCGGGCGCTATGAATCAACGGTGCAAGAGCTGTCAATAGATAAACCCTTTCGATTCGTGTTGGCCTGTATAGCACAATATCGCGATGAGATAAACTCGGGATTCAATCTCTCGATAAAAAGCCAGTTCAGCTCACTCATAGGACTGGGTTCTTCAGCGGCGGTGACAGCGGCATCCTGTGCCGTACTTTCTGCCTGGCTTGAAATGTCCGAGAAAAAAGACTCTCTTTTCCATATCGGCCTCAACGCTATCCAAAGAGTACAATCAAAAGGCTCGGGTGCAGATCTTGCAGCCAGTATCTATGGCGGAGTCTTGAGTTATCGGGCAAAACCTTTATCGATAGTCCCGGTGCCGAATCTGGTTCCGTTGGCCGCAGTGTATGCAGGTTACAAAACCCCCACCGTTCAGGTCATTGCTCGCGTCGATGCCCTGATGGCAGAGTTTCCGGAATTGATTTCACAGGTATATGAGACGATCAATCAAGTCAGCCTGAATGCGACAACGGCCTGGAAACAGCAGGATTGGATTCAGGTCGGAAAACTGATGAATATCAATCAGGGGCTTATGGATGCCCTCGGAGTGAGTGACAACACCTGTTCCCAAATCGCTTTTCGATTACGTGAAATCGAAACCATTTATGGCGCAAAAATATCTGGTTCTGGTCTGGGAGATTGTATCGTGGGCTTGGGAGAGATCAAAAACCGCTCTTTTGATTGGCCGGTCATTCCTGTCAACATCAATGAACGAGGCGTATATGTGTACTAGGAACAAAGTGGTCGAACAGATCATTGGCGAAAAGAGACAGAATAAAAAAACGATCAGCAAGGCGTTTGCCCCTTCTAATATCGCCTTGTGCAAATATTGGGGCAAACGTGATGTGGAGCTCAATCTGCCAGCCACATCCAGTCTGTCAGTCTCGCTAGGCCATCTTGGCACAACGACTGAAATAAAAAAAGCGACTAAAAAAGATCAAATTGTGCTCAATGGCATAAAGCTAGATGAAAAAGAAAACTTTGCAATACGTCTGAATGCTTTTCTCGACCTGTTCAGGCCCCAGCCCGAGTTTAAATTCGAAATCCATACCACCAACAATATTCCAACCGCAGCAGGGTTGGCTTCGTCAGCTTCGGGATTTGCTGCATTGGTACTTGCATTGAATGCGTTTTTTGAATGGAACCTGTCCCTTCGAGATCTCTCGATTTTGGCCCGTATGGGTAGCGGAAGTGCTGCACGTTCAATGATGCACGGTTTTGTTTTTTGGCAAGCAGGATCCCGGTCTGATGGAATGGATAGTTTTGCCAAATCCATCGATGTCGAGTGGCCGGAATTCCGTATCGGCGTATTAACCCTGTCGCAGTCTGAAAAACCCAAGAGCTCTCGTCAAGCCATGATAGAAACTGCAAATACGAGTATGCTCTATAAAAGCTGGCCAGCACAGGTAGAGAGGGACCTGGAGCGTTTGCTCACTGCCATTCGAAACAAAGATATTCAGTTATGCGGAGAAACAGCTGAACAAAATGCCCTGAGTATGCATGCGACCATGATAGCCTCCTGGCCTCCAATGCTATATTGGTTGCCTGAGACGGTTTCGATCTTGAATAGAGTCTGGGAAATGCGGAAACAAGGCATTCTGGTTTATCTCACTATGGATGCAGGGCCTAACGTCAAATTGATTTTCAAAGAAAATACCACCTCGAAAATCACTGAAAACTTTAAAAGTGAAATCATTGCTCCTTTTACAGCGTTTTCCCAGTTGTAGCATCAAAAAGGAATAAACAAAAAAAGAAAGCTAAAATATGAATCCCCATGCATTACCAAAAACATTTGATGCCCTGATTACAGAATCCGCTTTGCCGGTTTTGGTGGACTTTTGGGCCGAATGGTGTGGACCCTGCAAAATGGTTTCTCCGGTCATCGAACGACTGGCTTCCGAATACAAAGGCCGATTAATTGCCGTCAAGGTCAACGTAGATGACAAACCCCATATTGCAGCTCGCTATCAAATTTCTGGAATTCCTACTATCATGATGTTCCACAAGGGACAAATCATCATGCAACAAACCGGAGCTTTGTCCTATGAACAACTCGAGACTCTGGTTAACCCAAAATTGAATGTACAGTGATTTTTTCCTTGATTATGGAATGGAGAATTTCTAATATGCTCCCAAATATTTTTAAAGGTTGCATTATTGTATTGTTTTGGGTTATGAATTCACAAACTGCACCAAGGCTCATTGCATCGGGATTTGAATTTCCCGAGGGACCGGCCTGGGATGGCCAAAAAAATGTCTTGTACTGTTCAAATTGCTATGGCGACTGGTTGGCGCTCGTTTCCCAAAATGAGGCCAAGGTTTTTTTAAACGCAAGCCATGAACCCTTTACCTTTAACCGTACCAATGGACTCACACTCGATCCCGCCGGTAACATATATGCCTGCGATTTTGGTATTGGAGCCATATTAAAGATTACCCCCGCAGGAAAATCCTCTGTTTTGGCAGGGGGATATAATGGAACTGCATTTAACCGGCCAAACGATCTCGCATTTTCTCCTCACGGAGACCTCTATTTTACCGATCCACACTCGTATTCAGCTGAAAATGCTGATGGCATTGTCTACAAAATCGATGTACAAAGAAAGGCTCCAGAACCGGTTGCCATCGAATTGGCTTTTCCCAATGGTATTGCCTTTGCACCAGATAGCAATTTTGTTTATATTTGTGAATCAGCGAAACAACAGGTAACACGCTTTCAGGTTCACAAAGAGGGTACGTTATCAGATCCGCACCTCTTTGTTCACATGCCGGGAGGAGATCCGGACGGCATTGCCTTTGACCAGGAGGGCAATCTCTATGTCGCACACTTTAGATCGGAAGAGCACACGTCTGAACTCCAGTCACGTGAAACGATCTCG
>CAYNUX010000091.1:0-11400 GCA_964400115.1 uncultured Cytophagia bacterium | reverse complement strand
ATATACCCTTTTAAAAAAAGTGAAGCGCTTGGTATACAGCAGCGAGTGGCAGGATGGCGATTATGATGGAATCGAAACCGGAATCGTAGATGCGCGTACCAGCTCAATCTCTTATGGTAAGATTCAATCTTATATTTGGATCATGGAAGGAGATACGTTGGCAATTCAACCGACAGCAGAGTTTGGCTTGACCTCCGGATCTCATCAAATTTTTTTAGATTTGATTAGTGACAGGGGTTTAACCCAACGGGATTCCATTACAATTACTGTCTATTCTGCAAAATTAGCATCCAAAGGCCCAATCAGTGGAGCCATTGCTCAATTGGATAGAAACAGATTTATTTCGAGCTCTGCCGACCAAAACATCTATTGCTTTGACTCTACAGCTACAACACTCTGGAACTTTTCAACAAGTGGTGAAATCTCCGGTACTGTCTGTATCAAAGACAAATGGAATCTCTTGGTTGGTGCGAATGATACAAGACTCTACTCATTGACCCATACCGCTGAATCGAACTGGGATAGAGCTATGGGAGGTGTTATTTTGTCATCCCCGTCGGTTGATGAAAATGGGAATATCTATTTCGGTACGCTAACTGGAAAATTTTTCTCGATATCGGATAATGGCGATATCAATTGGTCGATGCAATGCTCTGATGGAATCTTTTCTTCATCAGCATTATCATCGGAAGACGATCAAATCTTTTTTGCTACTTTGGGTGGAGAGATCAAGAGTATGTCAAATGATGGGAAAACCTTATGGACATACACGGCTGATGATTCTATTTTTTCTTCACCGGCCCTGAGTTCGGATCGTACGCTTTTAATCGGTTCCGATGACGGCAAGATCTACAAGATCGGATATGCTGGAGATCTAAAATGGAGCTATCAAACCGGTGGGCCCATCAAAAGTTCGCCGGTCGTCGATCAAGAAGGGAATGTTTTTTTTGGTTCTGCCGATAGCACCGTGTATGCTCTTTTTCCTACGGGAGAACTTTTGTGGAAGTTTAAAGCCGCATCACCCATTACAGGATCTCCGACTCTGAGTTCACGTCATTTATATATAGGCTGCCAAGATGGTCGTATGCTCGTGCTCGATATGAAAGGGCAAAAACGTTGGGAATTCCAAGCCGGAGGGGCGATCATTGCGGCACCTCTTTTGACACCTGGTAATCTGATATTTATTTCAAGCATGGATAGTAATGTATATATTATCAAGCAATATGGTCAGGATGAACTATATCCATTGTCCAGTTGGCATACCTTTAAAGGGAATAATCAGAGAACCGGACGAATTCTATTCGATTCTACCCACGTAGAATCTACGTCCTCACTTACAAGACAATTCCGTCTTTTACCCAATTATCCCAATCCCTTTAACCACTCTACTACCTTGTCTTTTTGGGCACCGGTACAGGCTGGGAATCTTTCATTAATGATATATGATATCCAGGGAAAATTAGTAAGAATCCTGGCATCGGGAAAATTTGATCCTGGGTACCATACCTTCCAGTGGGATGGCAAAGATCACTCTGGAAGATTAGTAAGCTCTGGTCTCTATATATACAGAATATGTGATAAAAATTTTGATCTTTCCAAAAAAATGCTCTATTTGAAATAGGGTCATATGCCAGAGTATGCCTGTAAAGAAAGAGGTCGTACGAGCTCTCAGGGCCCTGCTGCCTTTGCTGTCCCCGGATAGGATTCTGCGGGATGCTGAATTCCTAGCGCATGTCCCGGCTGGGAATCATAGGATACGGGTCTGAACAATAGCTTTTGGCAGGTTCAGGTTCACTCTTGTGCTGTTGCAACGGATGAGCGAACCATACACCAACCCGATAAAATCGCTTCTTTGCTGATGAATTCAGGTCATCCGCCCACGACATTGTGGGAAAAAGAGGATGACCTGGAAAGTATTTTTATGAGAATCATCGGATGGGGAGGCTTTTATGGCTAGTCTGTTCACATCCTGCTTTGCCGAATATTTCAAAATTCGCCGTTCAAAGGTTTTTGGGTTGACCATAGCTGCACTCTGTCTTGCACCCCTCTTTGGGCCCCTCTTTGTCATCGTGCTGCAAAGTCCATCTCTTACAAACGGAAATGAATTGCTTCAAACAAAAGCAGCATTTAGCGGGTTCTCGGCAGATTGGCCTTCGTTTTTCAATCTGATCGCACAGGCTATCGGTGTCGGTGGTGTCATTTAGTCGGTGCACTGGGCTTTGGCGCCTATATCCCCTGGGCCGTTCCGGCACTATACAGCGGTCTGGGTTTAGAGTCTGGAGGAACTCTGGGGCTGGTCAGCTATGCGATCGTCGCCTGTACCGGGGTCGCCGGTCTGGTTGGGATCATCTATTGGTGGAAATACGCAGACCATGTCAAATAGAGAACATGCCTTTGGTATCGAGTAGCCGGCGTAAAATAAAATGTTGTAGCTAAACGGAAAATACATCTCGCAATCCTGGCTGCCGGTCATCATTCAGTCTTGCTCGATGCGACCCCTTTTGCCAGTGGACCCTATTTTGTCATTATACAAGCCGGTCTAAAAATACTTTCTTAAAAAATCATGTTGCTAAAATAGGTTCATCACGAGCTAAGGACATTTAGGTATTGCTAAAGTCCTTCGAAATCAGTATCGTTTAACGATATGCTTATCGATGGAGGTCTTTTCGTATGGAACGAGTAACGATATCACCAAAATACCAGGTTGTGATCCCTCAAAAAATCAGGCAGGCAATGCAGCTTTTTCCGGGACAAAAAGTTCAGGTCATCATGTATGGCAACAGAATTGAACTCGTGCCAGAAAAAGACATTCATGAAATGCGAGGATTCCTAAAAGGCATTCGACCTGAATTTAATCGGGATGAGGATCGATTATGAACATCCTTGACTCTTCCGGTTGGCTCGAATATTTCATTGATGGCCCAAACGCAGATGCTTTTGCCGAACCGCTTAAAAGCATAGAGGAACTCGTTGTGCCAACCATATGCTTATACGAGGTATTCAAGGTCGTGCTGAGAGAATCAGGCGAAGACAATGCACTTCAGGCCATAGCTTTGATGAAGCAGGGAAAAATAGTTGATTTGACACAAGAGATAGCCGTTATGGCAGCGAAGATAAGTCATGAACAAAAATTGCCCATGGCAGATAGCATTATTTTATCGACTGCAATGCGATATGGTTCAATCATTTGGACTCAAGATATCAATTTTAAAGGAAAACCATCGGTTAGATATTTCCCCAGCCGATAAGATCACCTGTTCCCTCGATATATAAAGATTCTTGTGCCGTCTGCACCCACGACGGTAGATAAACAACCATGCACTCGACTTCTGCGAAAAAAGTGCTTGATGCAAAAACAGGATTACCACTATTAACATTCTAATCAAGGCTGATAATGCACCCCAATATCAAACTGCCCGACCCACAACTCGATCTCGATTTTCCGTTGATGAAAGCACTGGCCTCGAGACGGTCGACAAGACGGTGGAGCGATACCCCGGTCTCGGAACAGGACTTGTCCAATCTCCTGTGGGCTGCCTGTGGCATGACAAAGCCGGGTAACGCCAGAAGCAAAAGTAAACGAACCGCGCCTTCGGCATGCAATTCCCAGGAAATCAGAGTCTATGTGCTCCTGGAAAATGGCGTATTTTTATATCACGAACAAACTCATGAGCTGAACCAAATTCTCACCGATGATATCCGGGAACACATTGGCACTCAGAAAATCATGAAATCGGCGCCCATGGGACTCGTGTTTGTGGCGGATCTGTCTAGAATGACCAGTCCGTATGTAAGGAATAAAGAGGCTCAGCAGTTCAGCGCCTGGGTGGATACGGGTTATATCAGTCAAAACGTGTATCTCTATTGCGCTGCCGCCAATCTGGGCTCTGTAGTGCTGGGTCTGGTGGACCGGGATAAATTGCACGAGCTGATGCAGTTACAAGACCATGAAAAAATCGTCTTGACGCAAATCGTCGGGAATTTGATCTCCTGATCCCTTTGGTCGACCATAATTGACGGCGGTTCTGGAATGTCTATTTGTAGACTCTGATAAAATCGATCACTCTTGTCCAAAATAGAAAAAAAAGATCAACGCAGAGATGATCATCCTATGAGAGGATTTGTTCCATACACCACGTTCCTTTTTTCAATCACCAGGCAGATCCGAGATCAGTAATCAATATTTTCCTTGTGAAATTTGAAATTTTTCCGTTAATATAATGGGAATCATTCAGTCATTTCGATATCTTGGCAGGGCATTGTAGGGAATCGAAAATCGCGCAGGGGAGTGACATGTCAAACATTCAGGGCTCAAAAACAGGCTGTGGGATCTGTTTTTGAGCCTTTTTCCGTTTGAGATGGATACTGCTTGTTGCGATTCGGGATATTTGAGAATATCGAACAGATTGTGAGAGGGGAAGACAATGACCGTCGATAAATGTTGGGGAAACAGTGTATCGATCATACTTGTTTTTTTGAGTGTGATGATTATTGTTATCCTTTTGTTCAAAAAATTTGCCCTAAATATCACTCAACAACAAAATTGTCCGCCTCAAAAAGAAACACAGCCCTTAATTGTAAGATTCGTTACCTCCATTTATATCACGATCAAGGTCACGATCGAATTTACATTCAAGATCGTGATTCCGGGAGCATTTATCCTTGGTATTGTCAAATATACCGGTCTCGATGATGCCATCACGAGTTATCTTAAGCAATGTGTTCATGCTGTTTGTGACATAAAAGACCAACCAACGGATTATACGAACGGCAAGGAGATCTATGATACAAATCCGGACATGGATACCTATATCAAAGGTGACCTGAACGCGCAACAGTTCGGTAAACTCGACAAGGTTCTGGCCTGTGAAAAAAAACAGTACGGTTCTCGTGTCTCTGCAACCGATTTACAGCGCCTTGCCGCGAACGACCCTGCCGTGGTCGATGCCTATACGCGCTGGCTGCAGTGCAAGAGCCTGAATCGCAGCTCTTTTCACGTCGTCTATCCTGACGAGCGAAGGCTGATTTATAAAAAGTGAGTGCCTGTATCTTTTGCCTTTTGTGTCTGGGTTACAATTTTAACAAAATCCACCTTGACAAACCCATAAAAATTCCTTATAATAACAGGAACGATTATTATTAAGGTGCCATGACTAAACAGGAACAAAAAGTTTTTCGACAAAGCAAGCAACGCAATCGCCTCCTGGAATTGCTTCGTTCAACAAACCGTCATCCGACAGCGGATTGGTTATACGAGCAATTGAAAAAAGAATTTCCGAATCTCAGTATGGGGACCGTTTACCGTAACCTAGCCATGCTAATCGAGCAGGGGATGGTGAAAAAAATCCATTGGGGCAGTACATTTGACCGGTTCGAAGCCAACACACAACCCCACTATCATCTCATCTGTGAGTCGTGTGGTAAAATTATCGATTTAGAGATGCCCAGGGTTTATAACGAGCTCAATGAACAGGCGAAACAATTATCAAAATTTACCATCAATCATCATAAAATAGAATTCTTTGGCATCTGTTTAGAATGCTCATGCAAAGACGCAAAAAAAGCAGAATAATCACACAAGTTACTCTGGTAAAAGTCAAGAAAAACAAGCAAATACATACAATAATTTCTATAACTATTCAAGATTTAAAAATGCATAAAACCAAAAGCATTATATGGTTTACAACACTTTTCTATTCATTGCATCTCGTATGTTAATTTTTTTCTGGATTGTAATTGTCCAGAATTGCATTTAGGTCAAACTATCTAGTCGAGATCCATAACCAGCAATGATGTTGTCTGTACTCTTGGGGCAAACACTGATCATCAAGAAAACAAAATAAAAGGAGAACATCCTATGAAAGAAAAAAGCAAATGCCCGGTAACGGGCCGAATGGCCGGTGGGGGCACCTCGAACCGCGACTGGTGGCCGAACCAGATCAATCTTGAGATTCTGCACCAGAACTCGGAATTGTCCGATCCCATGGGCAAAGAGTTCGACTATGCCGAGGAGTTCAAAAAACTCGACCTCAAGGCCATCAAACAAGACCTCTATAATCTGATGACGGATTCGCAGGACTGGTGGCCGGCAGACTATGGTCATTATGGCGGGTTATTTATCCGCATGGCCTGGCATAGCGCTGGCACCTACCGCATCGGTGACGGCCGCGGCGGCGCCGGATCCGGAACCCAGCGCTTTGCCCCCCTGAACAGCTGGCCGGATAATGCCAACCTGGACAAAGCGCGCCGCCTGCTCTGGCCCATCAAAAAGAAATACGGCAACAAGATCTCCTGGGCCGATCTGATGATCCTCGCCGGCAACTGTGCGCTGGAATCGATGGGATTCCAGACCTTTGGCTTTGCCGGTGGCCGCGAAGATGTGTGGGAGCCTGAAAAGGATGTCTACTGGGGCACAGAGACCGAATGGCTGGGCGACAAACGCTATAGCGGTGAGCGCGATCTCGATAATCCGCTTGCTGCCGTACAGATGGGACTCATCTATGTCAATCCCGAGGGTCCGAACGGCGAACCGGATCCGGACAAGTCAGCGCAAGACATTCGGGAGACCTTTGCGCGCATGGCCATGAACGACGAAGAGACTGTGGCGCTCGTCGCCGGCGGACACACTTTTGGTAAATGCCACGGTGCCGGTGAGCCCGAACATGTGGGGCCCGAACCCGAAGCCGCAGGCATCGAAGAACAGGGCCTGGGCTGGATCAGCAACTATGGCAGTGGCAAGGGGGACGACACGATCACCAGCGGCCTGGAAGGGGCCTGGACGCCAAATCCCATCAAATGGGATATGGGCTATTTTGACATGCTGTTCGGTTACGAGTGGGAGCTGACCAAGAGTCCGGCCGGTGCCTGGCAGTGGGCACCCAAGGATGTGGCGGAAAAAGACCTTGCGCCGGCAGCGCACGAACCGTCGAAAAAAGTGCCGACCATGATGTCCACCGCTGACATGGCCTTGCGTATGGATCCTGTCTATGAAAAAATCTCGCGCCGCTTTCACCAGAATCCCGATGAATTCGCCGACGCCTTTGCCCGCGCCTGGTTCAAACTGACGCACCGCGACATGGGACCCAAATCCCGTTATCTCGGTTCGGAAGTGCCTGCAGAAGACTTGCTGTGGCAGGATCCGGTGCCTGCTGTCGATCACGAGTTGATCGACGACACGGATATTGCCGAACTCAAGAGCAAAATCCTGGACGCGGGACTGTCAATCTCTGAGCTGGTCTCCACGGCCTGGGCCTCGGCGTTTACGTATCGCAATTCTGACAAGCGCGGCGGGGCCAATGGCGCCCGCATTCGTCTGGCGCCGCAAAAAAATTGGGAGGTCAATCAGCCCGGACAACTGGCAAAGGTTTTAAAAACCCTCGAGGGCATCCAAAACGAATTCAATGATAGCCAGTCCGGCAAAAAAGTCTCACTCGCCGATCTGATCGTGCTCGGCGGCGTCGCAGCTATCGAGCAGGCAGCCCAAAAAGCCGGACAAAAAGTGACCGTTTCCTTTGCACCGGGACGAACAGATGCGTCGCAGGAGCAAACCGATGTGGACGCCTTTAGCGTGCTCGAACCGGTTGCCGACGGGTTCCGCAACTATCTCAAGCAGAAATACGCGGTTTGTGCCGAAGAGCTGATGCTCGACAAGGCCCAACTGCTAAATCTGACCGCACCCGAGATGACCGCGCTCGTGGGTGGCATGCGCGTGCTCAATGCCAACTATGGACAGTCCCGGCATGGTGTTTTCACCGATCGTCCGGAGGCGCTCAGCAATGACTTTTTTGTCAATTTGCTCGACATGAACACGGTGTGGAAACCAGTATCAAAAGACGAGGATGTGTTCGAGGGTCGTGATCGCGCCACCGGCGAGCTCAAATGGACCGCTACCCGTGTCGACCTGGTCTTTGGTTACCATTCGCAGCTGCGGGCCCTCGCTCAAGTCTATGCCCAGGACGACGCCCGGAGCAAGTTCGTGCAGGACTTTGTGGCCGCCTGGAACAAGGTCATGAACGCGGATCGGTTTGATCTGGACCAAGGCTGACCAGGTACATTCTCGCACGTTTTACCAGCAATTGCAGTGATGAACAAATACGCCAGCAGGCGATCAAAGAGAACTCTGGGTTCTCCACGCCTGCCGGTTTTTTTAATCCTCCGAACCTCCCGGAGGTATCGGACTCTATATTTTTGTTGGTTAGAATGATATAAAATTATACCTTTACATAGTCATCTTACATTAAAAACGAGAAAATTATTATTTCACTGGAATAGTTTAAGATTGTTGACATCTGCTGGAAATTGTTTTACATTGCGTTGTTCCTCAAACAGGTTGATCAGGAGCCTGTGGTGCAATGTCAAGGATAACAACATTTTGAGGAAATTGTGCTCCTCGACGTGTTTTTGACCTGTCATTCTTTATGGGCTGGTTTTTCGGACTTTATATTCCAAATGCTGATTTGCCGCGATGTTTTTTTGCATTCCGAAAAAAGTCTTGAAAATCGTCATGAATGCAGCAAGGGGCGATCTGCCGGTAAGAAACCGACTGACCGGGTTACGATAAATCGAGAGGTTCGGCCCTGATGTTTCGCAACCTTTACCTCATCGCAGAGTTTCGTATCAAACGATAAAAGATTATCATGAGAATCAATGACCCAAATGAATTAAAATTATTCGAATCGATCATCGATGAATACAGTCGCTGTTTTTATGAAAGAGATAGTGAACGTTTGAAAAATCTATATGTATCAGATGGTGATATTGTTTATTTTGACAATCACGCTTATTGTGATTCAAATCATTTGGAAGATCATATCCATAAGGTTAGAGAGTTCTTTAGAAACGGCAATATTGAAGAATTGATTTCCGAGGATTTTGTCGTTTTTCGGCATGGTCAGGGTGCATGTATTTTGATCAAATATAGATATCCCAGTCATCCCACCCCGTGTGTACGAACGACGTATTATCTGGAGCATTATAACGATCAATGGAAAATCAGGCACATTCACTGTTCATTTGATCCAAACGAGTAACCTTTTAGCATAACCCGAATAGATCGACCCATAACCTGCACCTTTCGTGAATCTTGATCGCAGGGACTTTATCTTTCCCATTGGTAAAGAGACCAAACTGTTTCGGTCACTGGTGAGAGGTGTTCACTTTACAAGAGGATAAAAGGGATGAACCATCGACAGACCTCGCTGTTTTTTACTCTATGTATGCTGATCACCGCCCTGGGATGCTATGCCCAGGAGACGCCTGTAAAACCGACCCATCTTGTAACCCTCAAGCAGGCACATCAAGGCACCCTGGAGATTGACTCTCTTCTTTTGGACAGTTTTGAACGACTGCCCGATGAGAGGCGCGCATTTTATCTGACAGCCCGGAAAGTCCTTACCGGCTCTCCGGCAGCCACACCTGAGGATCCCGGAATCATCGAGGCAGCCAAAGAGGCCGGACTCGCTCTGATCAGCGGACCCATGCTGGGTGAGGTCTCGGAGAGCGGTATCACGGTCTGGTTCCGTCCGGTCATTGCTGAGAGATTGACTATACAGGTTACGGCCGGGCAAAAAAACACAAAAAAGGACTTTTATGTCAATATCGCCCAGCCCGGAACGGCTGTCCGAGTCAGACTCGATGACCTGTTGGCAAATACCCGTCATACCTATCAGATTGTGAACAGCTCTGGCCATGTTTTGGGCGAGGGATCTTTTCGTACTGCCCCGCCGCCAAATAGCAAAGAGACCATCCGCATCGCCTTTGGCTCCTGCTTTCACAAGATTGGTGTTCATAACCCAAACCTGATGCGGTTGATTGCAGAGCGCGGCAATCGGGCCATGCTTCTTTTGGGTGACCTGGCGGTTGATGATCGGGAGGCGAACCTCAATATGCATTATGCCGATTATCTTTTGCGGGACGTGTCAAAACCGTGGCGGATGTTTGCTGCCAGTATTCCTGTCTATGCATGCTGGGACGATCACGACTATCTCAACAATGATAAATCAGGGCTTCAGCAAGGGCAGATCACAGACCAGGAGCGCAATGCGTTGCGTGAACTCTGGCAGGAAAACTGGAACAATCCGCAGACAATGGTAAAAGACCGCGGTATTTATTTCAATACAGTCATCGGCGATGTGGAAATCATCATGCTCGACACCCGCTCTTGCCGAAACTGGCAAAAACGCGAACAGTGTGGTTCCTATCTGGGTGATGCACAAATGCAATGGCTTTTCAAAACCCTCAAGGCATCGCGGGCCAGGTTTATCATCATCACGAGCGGAACCATGTGGAACGACTTTATGTCCAGGGCAAAGGACTCTTGGGGCAGCTGGGACATTCCGGGACGCAAAGAGATCTATGATTTTATCGAAAAGAACCAGATCGGCGGGGGGTTGCTCCTGAGCGGCGATCGTCATGGCGCCCGGGGCTTTGAAATTGAACGCCCATCCGGATTTACACTGCACGAGTTCGAAGCCGCTACCCTTGGCGGTGTCCCGGGTCCGGATGCCTTTGCCCCGGATAAATCAACACAGTTTTTTGGATATGAGGCCGGTTTGAAAGCCTTTGGCGAGTTTACGTTTGACACGAGCGAACCAGATCCAAAAGTGACATTCCGCCTGATCAACGAGCAAGGAAAGGAACTTGAAAGGCACACCTTTAACCGGTCCCAGCTTATGCCTTGAGTGAAATCAAGTCATTGCGAAACACGATATTTTGAACCGAAAGTAACGCAATTCAAGATTGTATTATGATTTGCCAAACTCTTTCAAGCACAAAGGACTGTAAAAATCAGGAGACTCTATGTCACGGTTATTATTCATTTCGATGATGATCATTTTCGCTTCGGTACAGGTCTCGTTCGCTCAAACGCCGCCAAAAGACAAAGGTAAATTTGTCGAACGAAAAAATGAGTTTTGGGATAAGATAAAAAACGAGAGCGAAAAGTATCGTCAGGGCAAAACAGAACAATTTATTCTCGATTTCGAGGGCAAAGAGGTGCCGCAATCCAAAGACGAGTTTACTACCTATTGGCACCAGGATCCCATCTCACAGGGCAATTCCGGAATGTGCTGGTGTTATTGTACCACCTCTTTTTATGAATCGGAAATTTTTCGCACCACCGGACGCAAAATCAAATTGTCTGAACTCTATACCGTGTATTGGGAATACGTGGAAAAGGCGCGCCGCTATGTCGAAAAGATGGGCGATTCTCATTTTGCAGAGGGATCCATGGGAAATCATATTCCCATCATCTGGGAAAAGTATGGTATCGTGCCGGCCGAAGCGTATACCGGTCTCGACAAAGATCAGCCTTTTCATGATCACAGCCAAATGTTCAAAGAGATGGAATCCTATCTCGACCATGTCAAAGAAAATTGGCTTTGGGATCAAGAGACCGTATTG
>CAYNUX010000090.1:0-11400 GCA_964400115.1 uncultured Cytophagia bacterium | reverse complement strand
CTTGTAAAGTGGGTTGCACATTGGATTCAATAAGCTTAAAATCATATTTTTCAAGTAATTTATCTTGAACTTCCTCAGTTACTTGATTGCCGAGTTTCAGGCTTTCTCTTCGGAGAAAAAGCGCCTTTTCTTTGGGCTCAATATCTACCGTATCCTTAACAGAATCAACTTTGGCCCGAACGACCTTGTTAATTTTTTCTTCCCGAAAAAGAGAGCTTAGAACAGAATCTTGCATCTTTTTTATTTCCTGTTCAACCTCGGGGAGTTCATCCAAGCCGATACGACTCGCATGTTCAGCCAATACAACTCGCCGGGAAAATTGTTCTGCAGACTCTCTGAACTGTTTGGTGGTTTCCGGAGGTCTCTTTCTTTCTCTGAGGACGGAAAATACAGTAAAGGTGTCCCCGGCACAGCTTCCCAGAGGTAGAAGCAAATCGTCTTCAGCCAAATTCGAAAAATCCAGTGTTTGCGAATTATTCGATGTTGTATCCCCCCCAGCTCGTGTGATAATGTGATTCAAAGTACTTTTATTCAAATGGAAATTATATTTCTCTTTGACCGCATTGAAATGAGCTTTGATTTTATCGTTGATAATATGCTGTCGGTTATGTCGCAAGCCTCGTCTGATGACAGATTCTGCCTTGGAAAATTGCGGTGGTTTAACTATTCTTTTCTCTCCTTTATAAAGAATATAAAATCCTTCATAGCCTCTAATGGGTTCTGAATATGAAAACTGACTCAAAGTATCCATCACGGTACGTAGCATTTCATCGCCCAGCGACTCACGTATCACAAAGCCTATTTCACCCCCTTTGTGACTGGTCGTATAGTCCTGAGAATATTTTTTTGCAAAGTCGGCAAAATCCTTACCGCCCTTTAGCAAGCCATACACATAGTCTATGGTATCTTTTTGGGATTCGATCTGTTGAGGTGTATCAGTCTCGAAAACCGGACGAATAATATAAGACATTTTATACTGAGGAGAAAACTCGTTATAATATTTTCGAACAAGCGAGTCGGTAATAACTTTATTGACAATATTTATTTGAACATAATTTTGGTAGAGAATCTTTTGCATATTTTTATCTACCAAAGCATCATATATAGAGTCCGAGTCAAGCCCAAGATGCTTTGCCTCGGTTGCAATCAGCTTTTCAAAAGCTTGTTTTTTTATAATTTCTTTTAAATTTTCCCGAGAAGGGATTTCATCCGGTTTATAGCGGGTACTAGAAAGGTATTCGTCAAAGTACTCGGTCTTTGAAACACTTCCCCCTTTAAACTCTGCAATGATCTCCTTATCGGTCTTTCCGCAGCCCGTAAATATAAAGGGAAATAGAAAAACACCTGTTAGCGCATAAGGCCAAATTTTCCGAAAAATCACAAAATAGTGCATATTCTCCTCATAGTGCTATAAAAAAATGGGATTGCCCAAAATAGGCAATCCCATAAAAAGAATCAAGAGCATATTTACTTCATCAGAGTCATCTTTTTAGTATGAACACCAAAATCACTTTCAATGCGATACAAGTAAATTCCGCTTGATACTTGCTGACCAAAGTCGTTACGGCCGTCCCAGTTTGCAACATGAGTTCCGGCAGACAGTTGCTTATCGACAAGGGTACGAACCCTTTGACCCAACATATTATAAATGGCCAACTTTACCGTGCCATTTACCGGAAGGTCGAATTGAATAGTCGTTGTCGGATTGAAAGGGTTGGGATAATTATTATCAAGCCTGAACTCATCAGCCAAAGCATCCGTTTTGCGCACACTTGTAGTGGGTGATACATAAGGCACTTCACCACGGGTGGTTTGATCGACAGCCCAATCATCGATTGGAGTTTCGATCATAGGTGCAATACCGAATACATTACCTTCCTGAAAGTTTTCTTCGCCAAAATACATTTTGAGAGGTCTTAAATCAAAGGCCATTTCCAAGAAATCAAAGCCCCAACCGTGACCAGCATAGAACAAGGAAGTGGAATCATCCTTAAAAAGTTCTACTTCAGAACCTTCCGGATGCAACATACCACTCCAGGCCATAGCTTTGGTATTGCTTGGGTTGGCAGGTCCCATTGCGAGAATACCCTTGCTTTGATCATCGTCATTGATCCATTGTGTCGAAGACCAGTCACTATATTCATAGGCGACATATTTGACTGTCATATCATTGGGATCTGTATCGACCGGTGCCCATTTATAGTCACAGCCCCAATAAACAGCAGCTTCAGAACCAATGGGTTCTACGGCTTCGCCCAGACTGGCTAGATACCCAACAGGAGTATAGTGCGCTTCATAGTAATAGTTTTCAGCACCGGTTGTAGGATCATTATCAAGATCAATACCCATATGATAATATCCACGATGACGCACAGACATGACACCATCACGATCCTCAACATAGGCACTGTTTGGCCAGGCAGGGCCTCCCCAGAATGTGATTTGAGTATAAAATACATCATCGACGATTTTCGCTTTTACTTCTTTAACGTCAACAACATCGTTGACTGCAGCTTTGACGTCTTCGGGAAAACCACCTGGTGTATTATCGGGTGCGGTGAGCAGCACAGGTTCATCGGCCCAGTCTGATTCGATGCCATCCATCGTAAATGGGCGGACAACAGCTGCACCTGGATAGGCGACTTCACCACGGGTGGTTTGATCAACGGCCCAATCATCAATCGGTGTTTCGATCATCGGCGCAATACCAAACACATTGCCGGCCATAAAAAGATCTTCACCAAAGTACTGTTTTAGGGGTCTGAGGTCAAATGCCATCTCGAGAAAATCATATCCCCAACCATGACCGGCATAGAACAACGATGTGGAATCATCCTTAAAAAGTTCAACTTCACTACCGGCGACAGGAGCCATTCCACTCCACTTCATCGCTTTCATGTGGTCAGGATGCATTGCTTCCAGGGCAAGAATACCCTTGCTCTGGTCATCATCATTGATCCATTGGGTTGAAGACCAATCGCTATATTCATAGGCGATATATTTTACGGTCATATCATCAGGGTCGGTGCCTTCAGGAGCCCATTGATAATCACAGCCCCAATAAACAGCAGCTTCTGATCCGATGGGTTCAACATCTTCACCCAAACTGGAAAGGTAACCCACAGGCGTATAGTGTGCTTCATAGTAATAGTTTTCAGCACCGGTTGTAGGATCATTATCAAGATCAATACCCATATGATAATATCCGCGATGACGTACAGACATTACGCCGTCACGATCTTCAACATAGGCATTGTTTGGCCAGGCAGGGCCACCCCAGAATTTGACTTGAGTAAAAAAGACATCATCCACGATTCGGGCTTTGACTTCTTTAACGTCAACAACATCATTGACCGCAGCTTTGACGTCTTCAGGGAAACCACCTGGAGTATTATCCGGTGCACTGAGCAATACCGGCTCGGCAGACCAATCATCTTCTTGGCCATCCATAGCAAAAGGCATCGTAGGTGTACCGGTACCAGGATAGAAAACCTCGCCACGGGTGGTTTGATCGACAGCCCAATCATCGATCGGAGTTTCGATCATAGGGGCGATACCGAAAACATTGCCGGGAGCAAAATTAGCGGCACCAAAGTATTGTTTCAGGGGTCTCAAATCAAAGGCCATCTCGAGAAAATCGTAACCCCAACCATGACCGGCATAGAACATCGATGTTGAATCATCCTTGAAAAGCTCAACTTCGCTTCCAGCTACAGGAAATGCTCCACTCCAGGACATAGCTTTAGCATGGTCCGGATTAGATGGACCCATCGCAAGAATTCCTTTGCTTTGGTCATCATCATTGATCCATTGTGTCGAAGACCAATCACTATATTCGTATGCGACATACTTTACCGTCATGTCACTTGGATCTGTGCCTTCAGGGGCCCATTCATAATCACAGCCCCAATAAACGGCAGCTTCAGATCCGATGGGTTCGACAGCTTCACCCAAGCTGGATAGGTAACCTACAGGTGTATAGTGTGCTTCATAATAAAAATTTTCAGCACCCGTTGTAGGATCATTATCAAGGTCGATCCCCATATGATAGTATCCACGATGACGAACCGACATGACCCCATCACGATCCTCTATGTAGGCATTGTTTGGCCAAGCAGGTCCACCCCAGAATTTGATTTGGGTGTAAAAAACGTCATCAACGATTTTCGCTTTTACTTCTTTGACATCGACAACATCTGTAACGGCGGCTTTGACATCTTCCGGGAAACCGCCTGGGGTGTTATCTGGTGCATTAATCAAAACGGGTTCGTTTTCCCAATCAGTCTCTTTGCCGTCCATGAAAAACTGTGCAAAGGCAGAGGACGTTAAAACAAAAAGACCAATG
Organism: uncultured Cytophagia bacterium; assembly: GCA_964400115.1. Taxonomy (GTDB): domain Bacteria; phylum Zhuqueibacterota; class Zhuqueibacteria; order Residuimicrobiales; family Oceaniaggregativiventaceae; genus Oceaniaggregativivens. The sequence goes on along the minus strand of CAYNUX010000090.1, from coordinate 7,055 downwards.
AAAAAGATCGTAAAGTTTTTCATAACTTACTCCTTTTAATGGTTAGGTTACGTGAATTAAACCAAACTATATGGGGATGGGCCTCCTTTCGGTTGTTGATCGGGACAATTTTCAATATATCTTGAAATGGAATGTTTGTTTTGGTCATGAAAAGTCAAGAAATGATCTAATAAACCCATTTTGGATCCACTGTTGGGGCATATTCCTCGCCAGTAAATGTTTTTCTCAAAACAAAAGTGATATCTTTACCTTTGGATGTGTCATTTAATGATAGTGTATCCAAAACCTCACCATTAACATAAATATCATATTCACCTTTCAAGCGACCAAGTTCTTCATCTAATTGCTGCATATGCTTTTCATAATATAACACCCCTCTTACATAGCTTTTATACTCGTCAAAACGGGTCGAATCAACCTTTGGAATATCAAGTTCACGCCATCTGTGAGTAAAAAATTCACGCATCTCTTGCTCTGTCACTTGAATATCCTCAAGCAGTTTAATACGATACAATTCATAAGTCCACTTTTGCTCCCATAATCGTAGATCCTGAGCCACAGACAAAGAATCCTCAAATCCTTCCTCAGCGGCGAGAGCTACAAAAGTATCATTTTTAATCATAGCCCCAATCTGATGAATTAACCGTTTTTGAAAATCTTTTGGTGAAGCACTTTGTATCAGGGCTTTACGATAATAGTTCATATATTCGATATAATCTGCAACACTTTTAGAGCCCTCTGAAAACGTAACCAGCGGTAAATCCAGAATAGTTTTTATATCTTTCAGATAACTTTTCGAGGTTGTATCAGCAGATCGTACATGTTCGATAAGCGGCTTTGCCTTTGGAAGTGTATCCTGAATCCAGGTGTAAAGTGGCCCACTGAGTTGCTCCAGCACTTGTCCTTGTACCTGAAAATTCATTGGAGTCAGAATAGAATCCATGACTGCATGTGCGATCTCGTCTGTTTTGATGCGGAAAAGCCGCTCTTCCATATTTTTGCGTTTAGGACCAGAGAGCAGCTGTGCTTGAGTAATGGCCTCCATCTCGAGATTCTGAACCTGAAAAATTGCATACCCTCCTCCATATGGAATCGGTTGTGAAGGGGTTTTTAATTCTAGGTCTTTGATGTGTTCAAATACACCCGGTGGTAAATCGAGATAATCAAGCCAGCCCAGCATAAAGTGTTTTTTATTTTTTAGCGGTACTTCTTGTTTTATCAATTGTTGATCGATATAATCGTCGAGATCACTCTTTATAGCCTCCTCATATGCGAACTCGGCATCCTTAAGGGAGGGTGTCGGCCAGATCAACAAGTTAAATTTCACTGTGCCTTTTTTTATCGCTTCGTGTAGCTCTTGTTCTGGTATTTTCACCCTGTCTTGAATATAGGTTTGATAAAAGGATTCCAATAAATCCTGATATCGACGGTTTTCCATACGACTTTTGACATAGTGCGCCTTTTGCAGTCCCAGATCATATCCTTTATTGGCAAGAAGAAGCTCATTGACCAAATATTTAAGATACGTTTGACGCGGGTTATCTCCATGTCGCAACGGAGCGTAACTGGTTTCATAAGAAACGCTAAACTCTTTCGCAGTGACAACCAAATCACCGACACGCACCAAGATGACATCATCTTGAGCAAGTGGTGGGCTGCTTTTTTTTGAGCAGCCCACCACTAGAATCGCAGTAAAAAAAAACCAAAAAATGTATTTAACAGTCTTGCAGCAATGTTTATTTGATAACAGCAAATTTACCTCTCGTAATTCCGAGTTCCTCAGCCTCAACAACAAAAAAGTAAATACCAAAAGCGATTTCTGGCCCATCTTCGGAAGTCAAGTCCCAGGAAGCCCGACCAAAGTCCTCCGGTTCGTCATGATAAATGGTTTTCACCAGTTTTCCTGCCGTAGTGAATATTTTAATCGTACATTTTGGTGGCAGGTTGACAAAGTCGACTTTTCTTTGAGAAAAGCCTGCCAGTTCATAGATCGGTTCAAAATCATTGGCCACGACATAGGGATCAGGGACGACAAAGATATCCCGCATTTGAATTTTGGCTTTTTCAGGTTCAAATTCCCCACCTTCCACAGTAAACCGATAGCGATCAAAACGTGTCGGGTTACTGTTGAAGCGAATCCTCATTTTATCACCTGGTTGTGGAGGTACCGTAGCATTATTTTTTTCGAATTCGCTCTGTTTAAATACGAGTCTCCAGGAGCTTTCCCATTCATCATCATTATTTTTAAACATAACAACAACTTCGGCACCATTCCACAATTGACCCAAATGCTCATCCGGAGGGTAGGGCAATCTGCTATACCCGTATTTCAGTTTTACCGTCATGCGTTCGGGGTTATCCGGGTCAGCATAGTTCCACATTGAAAAGTTTAGAGGATATGCCCGATCGGTCCATTTTGATATGACCAAGGCCGTATCCACAACTTGATCGTGTGTGCGTATTTCCAAATCAAAAGGCAAAGCAATGCCTTCACCACCGAGTTTAACATCTTCGAGTCTCACATTACATATCGTCGAATTTTCCCAAGTTTGCCATTCTTTGGTGGATCGTCCCAATTCATTTTTCTTGTTTACACTGATCTCGCGTCTACGATCTCGGGAATCCACAGGAAAATCGAAAAAGAATTTTATACCCTCATAGATTCCTGTCTCAATCTCGCTAAAGCCTTGTTTATTAAAAACAAAACCGGTTGCAGCGACATAATTGAACAGAGTATCACCGGTGGTCAAATTAAGGCATCGCATCCCTGTCGTACTTCCCCATTGATAGCGCGAAGCGAGTGAATCGAGATATCCATCATCTTGAAATTGGATTTCATATTCATGCCCGAGATTGACATGACGTTTATTATAGACTTCTATATCCAACTTGCCACCCTTGGCAATTCCGCTTATATGATCGATTTTTAATGAATCAATAAAGGGATTTGTGAATCCAGCAGCGGGCTCGGCAGGGATCACGACAGCCGTATTTTTATCGCGATAAACAACTTCACCCAATTCATTAACCGTAATATTAAATGGGGATTCGCTAGGCATGGCCGCCATGGGATAATCCTCTGTTACGATACCTCTTTCATAGAAATCATGATCATTGCCAGCATCGATAGAGGTAACGGCGTAAAAATAAGTGCGCCCATTATCGACCAATGTATCATTATAAGAATGACGCAAGCCGGAATTATTTCCCATATCATAATGCACGCCCAAATTGGGAAATGGAATAGGATGAGCACCCTTGAGCCCACCATCATCGCTACGGTCGAAAATTTCCAAAGGTTTCATCAAAATCACATTTCCAAAAGCATCGGTAATTGTTTTAATATCCATGAACTTTGGATTTGTACTTTTATAGACCCGGTATCCGTTGAAATCATTTCCAAAAAAGGGATCTTTAGAATTTTCCGCTTCTGTATCCCAATACAGCTGAACTCGACGATCACCTGTATTTGAAACAACAGTAGGCTGTAACGGGGGCGTCAAGAATCGATAATTATTATTATAGATATTTTGCATCGTCGATTTATTGAGAATGGCATCGTCCTGATTTTCGCCCATAATAACGGCAATCGTAAAACGACGCCACACATCGCGTTCCAAAACCACAGCGCGTGAGGCAAATGTGATTCGAATATCTTCATCGGTCTCTTCGATTTCATCATCTCCTGTAGTCTCGAACATCAAATAAGATTCATAAAATGACTTGTCGACTTTGAGACGATCCTTTTTGGTATCTCCATAAGCATATCGCAAACCGGCCTGATCAGCTTCATCGATGTCAGTCAAGTCGTAATTGGGTTCACCGAGATCGGGCATACCGTTAACTTCACCAGGGTCGGCACCCAGCCAGCCGTTTTCATCCGGCCCAATACCGTCTCGGCCACGATCATCGTTCACAGGCTCCATATCGAGTTTGTCGTTCTGATTGACATCTTCACCGGGATCGAGTGCCCCATTCATATTGGCATCTTCGGTATCCCATCGTCCATTGCCTTCTGTGCCATCAGCATCAGGACCTTCATAATTGGCGCTGCCAGGGGCGAGACGATCTAATCCAATATCGGCAAAAGGCCTCCAGTCGTCATCGTCATCAAGGCCATTGCTCATCGACTCGTCTATCAAACCATCGGCATCATCATCTATACCATTATAATCGATTCCGGGTGTTTCAAGGAATGCGAGTCCAAAGGTACCGATTTTTTTCCAGGTATCAATTTCTTCGGGATAGAGCTGCCACATGTACATAATATTAAAAGACAACTCGCCGGTCTCATCTATATTCTCAACATCTGAAAAGATATAGTCAACAACATTATACTCTGAACGCCCGACATTGGGATTTGCATACATACCTGTGATGATATGATCCAATGTATAGTCGCTATAGTTTCTCACCCTATAGACAGAGACTAGCAAATCTTCAGCCAGCGGATGATACCACACATAGCCACGAGTTTCGACCTCAACACCGAGTCCAAAGATTCCGCCATTATCCCAATCCGTGGTATCCGGAGTTCCATCAGCATTTTTCATAGGCCAGTAGGCCAGGGGTCTTTGGTAATCTTGCAGAGCATCGTTTTCATGATCGTCCATTCGGTACAGAATTTCCTGATCAGCAATAGGCGCAACTTTATATTCACCATTCCATCGTCCTGCGCGCCATCCAGGGCCCTCGGTTCTGGGAGGACGCCCCACTTCTGGACGATCATCTTTGATATAAGATCCGGCAGGCCAATATTCAGGCCATGTTCTCTTGTCTGTACTGATCGCCATACTTTTGAGAATACTCGCAGGGGGATCCAGATTAAAGTCCAACTGGCCATTAAAATTGATATCTTCCTCTGGCTCAAGAGCACCATTTTGATTCACATCTTCATTGATTCCCCAAACATAGCCATCCTTACCATCGTTAAAATAACCGGGCATCGGTTGCCAGATTTGTTGATGGGTACGATCGACAGACAATTGGGCGACGGCACCCACGGCGATGTGGGGCAAAAAAGAATCGCTGATAATATATCCCTCTTGAGCTCCCTCTGCCGCGCGTGTAGAATCATCTGGAACGACTTTGCCCTTGTATTCTGACATATCATGAATTTTACCGGCTACAAAAAAATTGACATTTCCGACATAACTCAAGCCCTCATTCGAACTGCCTGGCCAATATATGGGTCTGCCGGGATCGACACCGGAATCAGCAATATTCCCAATATTCCAAACAGGAGCCCAAATCAAATTTCGATCAAAGAGTCCCCTGGCCCAATAACGGGCCCAGTGCATCGGGTGCGAATCAAACTGGGCACCGGAAACCTGCGCAGGAGTCTCTTGCGGAAAAATCATGAACGCCAAAAATATCAAAAAAATGATTTTTATCATAAAAATTTTCAGAATATCATGAGGATAATTGATTCTAGATCTCATTGTACGTTCCTTTTTATTTGCTTTTTCAGTTGGCAGATATTCCCAGTGTAAAACGATGTACTGAAGACAAAATCGTCCAATCAGTCCATGCGTAATCCAAGGAAAATGTGGCAAAACCACGCATCTTGTATTGTAATCCACCACCAAGAGTTAAACCATCCACAGCAGCTTCATTGAACAAGGAACGATAGCCTGCACGTAAAAAAGCAACATTCATAAATTTCAACTCTGTGCCAACATCTACTGACTCTGCATCATCGCTTGGATGATTGAAATTTGTTGCCAATAATATAGAGTTGCCCCGATTGATTTCATGTTCGTAAGAAATACCGAATCGAAACAAAAGTGGTAAAGGATAAGTTTCGGTTCCCAATGAGATGGGGACGTCATCATTATTAAAATAGGTATCTGTTCGTCCGTCAATATCCATAGTTCTCAATAAATCTCTTCCAGACATGCCGAATTCAGGGCCAAGATTGCTCAATGACGTGCCCAAAGTGAGCCCTTTTAGAGGGGTCTGAAAGAGGATAGATAAATCAGCAGCCATAACACTGGCTTTTTCATGCCAAATAATTTCCTGAAAGTACTTGGCTCCCAGGCCAACGCTTACCCGATCCGTGATTCCCAGGGCCCAATAAATCCCGGCGACGAGATCATTGGCAGAATATTCTTCACCGGTTCCTTCTGGACGTCTGATTGTTCGTACGGGTTGCGACCCATAATTAAGCATAGCCAAATGAAAACCGATAGCGGAACTCATTTGCGGTATGGGAACGACCAAATCAATATTGCTAAACGTCGTTCCAACAAACCACTCGGTTTGGGAAACCTGAATCGATAAAGACTTTAAACCGATGATACCGGCAGGGTTCCAGTAAAGCGCCGAGGGGTCACTGGCGACACTCACAAATGCGCCACCCAGAGCTTCAGCGCGGGCGCCGACACCGATCTCAAGCATGGTTCCTGCCACCGTCCCTCTTCTGCTAACATTGGTATTATATCCGAGATCATCTGCGTTTACCTGTCCCATCAACGCGTTTGGCATGAAAAAGGCAAACATTGAAAATATTACCAGCGTGCATTTCTTTCTCATAAGAATATCATCCTATTAAAACATTAATGACAAACCAAATTGTATTAAGCGCGGACGAGAATAATGGCTTGGATTGTAATCCGCCTCGTCTCTGGAAAAATTACCAATTTGTTCTAATCGATAATATCTCTTTCTTCCGATTTCAGGGTAATATGCGTTGGGACCAGCCTGCCCGGTCAAGGCATTCACATATTTTTCATCCAAATGGTTAAAGATATTATAAATATTAAGATAGGTACCAAATTTGACACCGCTGAATTCGAAAGACTTGTACAATTTAAAATCTATAGTCCATCGCAAAGGCTTTCTATCGGCATTTGTCCACCAACCACCCGGAATATCGATCGGCAACAGCGTTGCCGGCGTATACGGGGTTCCGGATCCGAGTTGACCGATCACACTCAAATACCAGGTTTCAAGGGGTACAATGCTGATCGAGCCATTCAAACTATGGGTTTGATCCCAGTTTAAATATTCGATTCTCCGGGTAGCCAAAGAATACGCTCCTCTGCTTTCACCGG
>CAYNUX010000089.1:0-11421 GCA_964400115.1 uncultured Cytophagia bacterium | reverse complement strand
CGAGATCGTTTCACGTGACTGGAGTTCAGACGTGTGCTCTTCCGATCTCGATAGCATGTGGCAAGAAAAATATCGTACAGAAATAACGGTCAGATACAGCCAGGCACCGCAGATCGATTCTCTTCTGTTTCGATCCTATCGACATAACCAGACAGATACTCTGACTCTCAGCCCAAACTCTAAAAACGTGGTCAGGCTCTGCCTCAAAGGTAAAGGATTGTTTGCGACCACCCGAATTCATTTTGAGGATCCTGCTTTTCGTGTTTTGGATGGACCCGGATGGCGAATGGATTTTCCACCGGATAGCCTTCTCGTTGGTCTCGAAATCGATGGAGCTCAAGCCAACATCGGCGAGAAACGTTTTCAACTTGTCAACGAATATAGCCTGGATACTTTTGGACAATTCTATGCGATCAGTGACCGCTCACCCTTGATCACCTCTCAGGTCCCTTCATTTGTGGCTGATGGCAATGAAAAAGTGTTTCGCCTCAATGGCCAAAATTTCCAGCCGGGCTTGCAGGCTGAATTGATACCTGAACACGCATCTGTCTCGGAGATCCGGTTTTTAGATCGTCAGCAAATTCAAGTCGCGCTTCAAGTCCCTGTTTTGGAAAACAGTACCAGTTTTCGTCTTGCGATAACCAACCCTGATGGAAAATCAGATACCACCCGATACTTTACTGCCCGTGCCTTGCCTGTATCACGGGCCAAAGTCAAAACAATTCAAGATAATGCACTTTTTCTAAACAAAAAAGTGCGAGTGGCTTTCGTTGTCGAAACCACCGCCAATCGCAAACTTTATCAGAGCCGGGATTATGAAGTACGTATCGAAGGACAGAGATTCCCTGTTGTTCATGTCATCGATGACAGCACTTTTGAGTCTATCATTCAAATTCCTCAAAAGCAACAAACGACCCTCTTGAACCAGCACGTCTTTACCGTGCATCAGGTGGATCGCTCTGCCTCCTGGAAAGGGGTGCTTTATAGTAAAGAACCCCCCGCGATAACTTATGTCTCCTTAAATCGTACACTTCATCCTATCGATACCTTGCAATTGGTGATCAAGGGTAACCATCTCAAAAATGTCACTCTTCAACTCGATGAGCCGGATGTTCGTTTCGAACTTGTTGAAAACCGGGGTGATTTTATCCGGGCAAGGGCTATTGCCGGTGAAAATGTTACCCTGGGCTCTTATCCGCTTGTATTGCGTATAGAATCGGTTCATTTTCGTTTTGAAGACTTTAGATTACAAATTCAACCCTGGCAAGCCTTTCATGAATATGTGGGAATTGAAATTGAAAGTCTGGGCTTTCTTTCTTCTGATCGGTTGTGGCAGCAATCCGGACTCTTTTTACCCATCGAAGTCAATGATGCCATAACCATAAAATTTTTTACCAGCAAAATAAGAGAAGATTTGGGCAGTCAAAAAGTTCACGTCTCTGGTGTTTTAATGGATTCCACCAATACCATCAAAGCCGAAGCTTATGACAATCGTTTATTTTTACTCGAAAAGTCTACTGATATCGTGACATGGCGCTGGCGTGTTCGCGAAAGAATGCATAGCGGAGACCGTATCGAAATCACCCTCTCCAATTCCGGCGGGAAAAATCGCGTTACCGAGACATTTACGGTTAAGCGTCATTGGAGCGAATCATTCAGAGGCTCCACATCCTTTATTTTATTCAAAGTACCTTTTGGTGATAACGATGCTCAGACCGAAATTCTAAAATCTGTGGGTTTGGGTATCTCTTATCAGCCCTATGCACAGCAAGAATTCATCGCGTTTGATGCTTCCTTTATTTTGGGTAATGCTGCATCGAGCGATAACAATTTGTCTGTACAAGCCGGATTGGGGTTATCTGCTATTTTATGGAAACATTTACAGATCGGCCTCGGCACGAATCTGACGGGGGCGGCGTTTAGCAGTAGCTTTCTTTTTGTAGGTACCCGGTTCAAATTACCCATTCCCTGGTAGAAAAATTTCATGATTTACTTGCATCTATCGACAAATTTTATTATACTTTCAGGGCTAAAAATTGCCCATGATCCAAAACGTGTCGGTTGCACTTGTCTGATGATCGAATTCGGCAGCTGAATCCTTTTTGTTATTCACACATCCAATGAGAAAGAGCGATGGAATTTATCAAGGATGCAAAAGACATGCATTGTAATAATATTCTGGATCGTTTGTGCGACGATCTGGCAGAAGATATTGACACTGAATTATGTCAGGAACTAAAACATCATCTGGAGACTTGCGAATCCTGTCGCAGCCAACTCGGATCGGTTCGCAAGACAGTACAACTTTTCAGATGTTTGCAGGAAAAAGAAGTGCCTTCCACTGTTCATACTCGCCTGCTTACTCTTTTGAATCTTCCCAATCGCTGACGGTTTTTTCTTGACATTCAGCGCAGGGTTTCTTATAATAAGGTGTAAATAATATCACCTTTGGGAGGGCCTGTGGAAGATTTGACCCCCAAGCAAGAACGAGCTTTACATCTCATCGTAGAAAATATTCGTCAAAAGGGGTATCCCCCCACGTTATCGGACTTGAGCAAAGCCCTTGGTGCATCATCGCGTAACACTGCAGTCAAATATTTGAATGTTCTTGCCCGCAAGGGATATATTTTATGGGAACGCAACACCGCTCGCGGCATTCAACTCAAAGAACCGCGTGATTTATTGGATCGTGAAGAAGAGCAAAGTCTTCCTTTGGTCGGTGCTGTAACGGCGGGGTTACCCATGCTGGCTGAGGAAAATATCGAGCGTTATGTGCCGGTGCCAACGTATTTGATTCGTTCTGCTGCACGTCACTTTTTATTGCGAGTGCAGGGCAATAGTATGACCGGTGCAGGTATTTTAGATGGTGATCTTGTGGTGGTTCGCTCTCAACCCCAGGCAGATAGCGGAAATGTGGTTGTCGCTTTGATCGACAATGAGGCAACAGTGAAACGCTTGGCCGTGCGCCAGCAACGTCAATATCTCAAAGCCGAGAATTCGGCCTTTTCCGATATATTACCAGAGACCGAGTGGACGATTCAGGGCAAAGTTGTAGCGCTGGTGCGTGAAATGGTAGAATAGGAGGGTGTATGAAACGCCTGTTATGGGCATGGCTGTGCTGTCTGTTTTTAACGGTTTCTTTAATTGCTGAAGAAATTCGGGTGACTTGGAATCAGGGACGCGTTATTGTAGAAAATCAGGTGATTAAAAGAACCTTTGCCGCCGATTCATCTTTTTTGCCGGTGTCGATTTATGACAAGCGCACCAAAACGGAATATTTACAACAGGATTCTCATACTCCCTGGTTTCACGTGGCCCTGGATACCCCATTAAAGGATTTGCAGTACGAAGCTCATACCCGGCGTCCATTGAACAATGGCGGTACCGAGATTTCTTTTATACTGCGAAACGATCGGGCGTTGATTCGATACCGGGTGCAAATGTTTCCCGGCAGCGCCGTGTTTAGAGAAAAGTGGAGCCTGAGCCCGGTCGATGATAGCAAGACCTTGCGTTTAAAGGGGGCCCCGGAACGGGTACAATGCGTACTCGCGGGTTATCACCTGGCCTTTACTCCTGAACAGTGGCAGGAGATCCGTCTGGGATGCTGGAATCGCGAACAAATGCCTGATGCACAAGTGAATGCCTTTCCGTTGTCCAGACCCTGGAAACCCGGAGATCATGGGGGCACCAATCTATCGCAGTGCCATATGTATCATCCGGCATTTCTTGCTTTTAATCCCACAGACGTTTCACCTCGTAAAGGGCCTATTGTCATGGCGCACCATTCCAAGGGGGCTGGATTGTGGATAGCCTATGAACATGGTTCGCCCGATAACGACCCTTTGCGTACGTTTTTAGAGATTAAAAGTGGTGAACAGCTTTGCGTCGAGGGTAAACGGGGGGTCATGTTGCCCGGCGAACCCATTACCGATGATCATCCTTTTGAAAGCGTGTGGGTCGATATAGGGCTGTGGACCGGCACTGATTTTCACACCGGTTATGAATCCTTCTGGACCTTTATGAGCCGTTGGCAGAGCCAGCATCTCGCTTCACGACGTCCCCTGATCTATTACAATACCTGGGGTTGGCAACGGGATGACCAGCGCGAGTATGTCAGCTTTTCCCAACTCGGTGATTCTTTACAAAGTACCGATGTCTATGGCGATGCCCGCGTTTATGAGCCCTTGACGTATCATGATATACGCTCGGGAAAAGGGCCAAGGACATTTTTTTCTCCCCGAAGTGTTTTACAAAATCAGGCACGGCTGCTCAAAGAGATCGAATATGCGCATCAGCTCGGGGTCGATGTCTTTGTCCTCGATGACGGCTGGTTTGACTGGATGGGGGATTGGAATGTCAATCGCGATGCGTTTCCCGAGGGACTCAAGCCGATTAAGCAAAAACTCGATCAATATGGTATGCGTATGGGATTATGGCTGGCTCCGTTCTGTGTAGATAAAAATTCCCGCACCTTTGTACAACATCCGGAATATATGGCCCGCGGACGCGATGGCGATGTGTTGAAAGGGGGCTGGGGACGCGAAATGGCTTGTCTGGTGAGCGGATATAGTGACTATTTTATTGAAAAGTGCAAACGTCTCATCGATCTCGGATGTACCTATTTCAAATGGGATGGGTTGGATGGTCAATATTGTTATGCAACGAATCATGACCATGGCGACGAATCTCATACAATGGATCAGCGGGGAGAACGCTATGGCTTTGAATATATCCGTGAGATCACTCGCATTGCCAGAGAACTCAATCGATATAGCCCCAATTTGGTCATTGTCTATGATATGACCGAAAAGGGCCGCAATGTGGGGTTGCAGTTTTTGTCCGAGGGACGTTTTTTCTGGATGAACAACGGGGCGTCGGGTTATGATGACCTGAGCACCTATCGTACCAAATCCATGCGGACGATACCCTGTGAATATCACCAGATTTTGCCGTCTGTTTTGCAGACCTATGCCACCTATCCGCATGATGCATCCCCTTTTCATGCTCAAGAGTACAATGTCTGTACCACGATTTTGGGAGGCAATGGATTTTGGGGTGACCTGTCAGAGATGAGCGAGCAGAGTCGATCCCGGGTGCATACACTTTTGTCGCTGTACAAGCGCGTTGCCTCTGCGTCCACCTCTGCCTGGCCGCGGATGATGGGCCGTATTGGCAGTTCTCCCGAAATTTATGAGCTCGTGGATAGCGATCGTGCCGAAGGACAAATTATTGCTTTTAGCGCCAGTGTGCTAAAGCACCGTCATGTGAGCAAACGACTGAATTCGGAGCGATTTTTGGCTGTGCTGCGTCATGCCTATGAATTGCGTGATGGAATGCTACAAATCGATTTCGAGTTCACCGAACCCGAAGACGTTCGGCAAGCCTTTATCCTCGGCAAAAATGACACGGGCATTCGAATACCCCGTTCCACGACGTGGCTGCAGGACGTGCAACTGAGCGATGCCGATGGTTTGCGTGTCCGCAATGGAGCGCCAGGAAAAATTTATGTGTTTTGGCCTGCAGCGTTGGGATTGCCCCGTATCAGCGGGTCTTCCGATGCTGTGACCTGGAAAACTCAAAGTGTTACCAATGGCAGACAAATTATTGTAAATGTTTCGCAACCCGGTTTAGAGTTTATGATCAAGAGTCTATGAGTCGTACTGTAATACATTTGGATGTACCGGATTTCCATATTGCGGTCGAGCGTGTGCTCGAACCCCGGTTGTACAAGCGTCCGGTGGCGGTGGCTGTTCAAACAGCGACACGAGCCCTGGTTTACTCTACCTCATCGGAAGCACGGCAAAATGGTGTGTATCGGGGGATGGCACTCGATGCTGCGTGCAAAAAATGTCCTGACCTCACGGTACTCCCACCGCGGGATGATCTTTACAGCCGGGCGACAAAAGCCGTTATTGCTATCCTGCGACAATTTTCACCGGTGATCGAACCCCTGCGCTATGGACACGCGTATCTCGATATGACCGGGTCACAACGGTTATTCGGTTCTTTTAAAGATGCTGCGTTCAAGGCTCAAAAAGAGATTCGTAACCGCCTGCAACTCGATGCGAATGCCGGCGTTGCGAGCAATAAATTGGTGAGTAAAGTCGCTTCAGATGTGGTTTATTTCAATGGTGAACAGCTAGGCTTGTGCGATGTACGGCGGGGTAATGAAACGAATTTTCTGGCTCCTCTGGAGGTGGGATTTTTACCCGGCGTCAAACATCGGGTCAGGCAACAGCTCTATGAACTCAATATTCGGCTTATTCGTCAGATGACACAGGTCTCATCCGAACATTTACAGCTGGTCTTTGGGCGATTCGGTCTGTTGTTGTATGAACGGGCCCGTGGAGTGGATAATCGTCCTGTACAACCGCCCAAAAACGCCCCGGAAATCGTTCAGGTAGAAACATTGGAGCAGGATAGCAATGATTTCGATGAGTTGATGCATCTGACGTTTCGGGCTCTTTATGCGGCCAGCCGTCGGTTACGGGAAAAAGAATGGACCACCAGCCGACTCGTCATAGAATTGACTTATTCTGATCATAAAAACTCTTTGGCCCAACAACGCTTTGTGTGCACTCGGGATGAATATGTGTTGACCACTTGGACGCAAAACGTATTGCAAAAGTGTCTGACGCGGCGGGTACGGGTGCGCAAGATAACTCTCAAATTGTGCGACCTGGGCCCGGTGCCACAACAACTGTCTCTATTCGATAAACCGGAAAATCAGGATCCCCGTCTTGCCGCTCTTACGCAAGCCATGGATCGTATCCGGGACCGCTATGGAGAACACGCGATTCAGTTTGGCCGTGCTGCATAATCACCTTTGACTGAATTGAATTTTTGTTCCTTTACAAAGTTGATGGCCACAAACATTGAAAATTGATTGGCCAACAATACAGACTCGTATTTTATTCGGAGCCGACATGATTTCAATCCAAAGGTTTGGTAATCAAAGCAAAAACGACAGATCCCTGCTAAAACGTTTTGTGGATTTTCATTGGCAACATTATGCAAAAGATCCTCAGTATATTCCTTTGCTCGATTATGAGTACCTGGGTTTTAAGCTGATGGGAATTACGGGCTTTTTTGAGCCTGAAAATCCTTTTTTTGAACATAGCGATATGGTCTTTTTCATTGCGGAAAAAGAGGGCAAAATGGTCGGCCGGTGCAATGCATTTGTGAACCATAATCACAACCGGCATTGGAATGATAAAGTCGGATTCTTTGGTCAGTTTGAATGCATCGATGACGCCGAAGTCGCCGAGCATTTGATCAATGCGGCTCAGATCTGGCTCAAGGAACAAGGGATGGAAAAAATCCGCGGCCCGCAAAATTTGCCTGTCAATGAAGCGACTCCCGGACTCTTGGTGGATGGATTCGATACCCAACCTGTGATCTATTATCACTATAACAAGCCTTATTATGAAACTCTTTTCACAAAATTCAAGTTCGAAACAATAAAAAAAGTAATCTCCTGGAATATCAAAGTTGATCTGCCGATGCCGGAAAAATTGGAACGGGTGTCTAACAAAGTCATGGATCGATTTGATATTAAAATCGAATCCTGGGGCGAACGATCGTTAAAAGAGCGCAAAGAAGAAATGTACGGAATTTATAATGCTGCATGGGAACAAAATTTCGGCTTTGTTCCGTTTACCGAAAAAGAACTGTATGCCAATATCGATGATATGCAGTTAATCATGAATAAAGATTTGTTTATTTTTGTATATGTTAAAGATGAATGTGCAGCGTTTTTTGGGGGGGTTCCGAATATTTTTGAGGTTATGGTGCCAATGTCATTCTGCCAACGCTGCGAATTTTTGCGTGCCGCGAAAATGTTATTGTTGAAAAATAAAGTAAAGGGTTTTCGACTGGGCTATATGGGAGTCAAACCCAAGTTTCGACGTTTAGGACTGGACAGCGTCATGCTCTATCACCAAAAACTCTATACCCAACGTCATGGATACGAATATGCTGATTTGGGCTGGGTTCTGGAAGACAATGTATTGGTGAACCGGGTTTCCGAATGGATGGGTGGGCATCAATCAAAGACTTATGCGATCATGGAAAAAACAATTGATGTATGAACAAGACTTTACTTGATTCCCACAAGCTTTTTGTCTATATTTTTTTAAAAGATTGAATTATTCAAGAGTTGAAAAGGAGATCTAATGCATTATAATCGTCGTGATTTTATCAAAACTTCTGCCGGGCTGGCAGGAGCATCTATGCTGGGATGGCTGGGTTGTAATCAGGGTCAGGAGACACAATGGCAAGGATTTGAGTATGCCATGTGTAACGAAATTATGAAAGGATGGGAGTGGGCCCGGCAGTGTGAGCTGATTGGTCAGGCAGGCTATACCGGTGTAGAGATTGCGCCATTTTCTTTGGTTGAAAAAGGGGTACAAGAGATTTCTGCTTCGGAACGCAACCAGATGGTTCAGGATATGAAAAATGCCGGCATTGAATGCGCGGGATTGCATTGGTTGCTCGCACCGCCACCCGCAGGCTTGCACTTTACGACACCTGACAAATCCGTGCGCGATAAAAGTATCGATTATCTGAATCAGTTGATCGATTTCTGTGGTGATCTTGAAGGTCCTGTTATGATTTTTGGTTCCCCCAACCAACGCAATACCCAGGGGATCTCGGTAGAGGAAGCAAAAAAGCATTTTGCTGACGGTCTCTCGCAGGTAGCCGATCATGCTCAGAAACGAGGTGTGAAAATTCTGATCGAAACCCTTGATACTTCTCAGACTGATGTGGTCAATACAATGGCTGAAGCATATGAACTCATGCAAGAGGTGAATCATCCTGCCATTCGCATGATGTTTGATTTTCATAATACACCCGATGAGACAAAATCTTTTGTGGAACTCGTACAAGAATATTATGAATATATCGAACATGTACATGTGCAAGAGATGGATGGCGATTATCTGGGCACCGGCAATGCTGTTAATGAGTATATCGACGCGCTTCAGGTTTTGAAAAATCGTGGATATGATAAATGGGTTTCTCTTGAAGTCTTTAATTTTGAACCTGCACCAAAAACCGTTGCAACGGAATCGATGGCTACGCTCAAAAAAATGGAAGCAAAACTCGTATAGCCCTTCGAACCTGGCGCCACCAAAAGGTGGCGCCTTTTATTGAGCTTTATGCCATGTCATCATTTGTCCATTTACATGTTCATTCAAATTTTAGTTTCTGCCGGGGAGCATGGACCATCGAAAACATGTGTCGTACGGCAGCAGAGATGGGCATGTCACACCTGGCGCTGACAGATACCAATGGCGTTTATGGCCTGGGTTGGTTTTTGCAGGCTGCCAGAGAGAATGGAATTCAACCTGTCATAGGTGCACATTTGGTGACGAATAAGCATCATTGTGTGGTTTTGGTACGAAATCACCAGGGGTATCACCATTTATGCCGGACAATCCGGTTCATTCATGCCAATGAACCCTTTGATCTTGTCAAGACCATCCTTGCTCATCAGGATTCTTGGGTCGTTTTTACTCATGACATCGCACTGTTACATGCTGTCGGAAATCAAGTGTTTTCAACCCCGTCCTTTTATGCCGAGTGTGTTCCCTATTTGAATCAAGAGCAAGTGATCGGAATCGCTCAAGAGTATGGATTGCCGCTAATGGCGAGTAATGCCGTTTATTTTCGGTCAGATAACGACTGGTCGGTGCATCAACTTTTGCGGGCCATAGCTCTCAATACGACATTGAGCCGCATAGCGCCAGAGGAATTGATCTCGCCGCAAGCCTGGTTCAAGTCGGAACAGGAGATGGCTCGTCATTTCCCCGGTCACCCCGAAGCCATGCAAAATACGCAAAAGGTGGCTAATGAATGTACGTTTACCTTTAGATTTAACGATTTTATTTTTGCGAATATCAATTCCCCGGATGGGAGGGATGTACATACCGTATTAGAAGAACAAGTAATCGAGGGCGCAATTTGGCGATATGGTTCGCTTGACCGGGAAATACAGAAACGAATGGATTATGAACTCGAGCTGATCGCCCAGAAGAATTTTGCTCCTTACTTTCTCGTTGTCGCGGATATTGTTCGACAAGCCCCTCGTACATGTGGCAGAGGATCAGCTGCTGCGAGTCTGGTGAGTTATTGTCTGGGGATCACTCATGTGGATCCTATAAAATATGACCTGTTCTTTGAAAGATTTCTCAATCCGGGTAGAAAAGATCCCCCGGATATCGATGTGGATTTTCCCTGGGATGAGCGCGATGATATTTTGGAATATATTTTTCGCAAATATGGTGCCTCATGCACCGCGATGATTTCAAATCATAACTCGTTTAAAGCCAGATCAGCAGTTCGCGAGATTGCCAAAGTTTTTGGCATTCCTGAAACAGAAATTGGTGTCATTACCAAAAAAATGACGAGCTATTACCAACCTCATGATATTCTCGAGTTGATCAAAACTCATCCTGTTTATAAAGGCATTACACTGGATGAGAATTGGTTTCAGATCATTGCTCTGGCAGAACGCATCCGTGGATTTCCAAGGCATCTTTCCGTGCATTGCGGGGGAGTGGTCATTGCTCCCGATGGCCTGGATCGTTATGTGCCTACGCAACCTGCAAAAAAACAATTGCGGTTGACCGGTATTTTGGATCATATCTTTGATTCTCAACTTTCGGCGGCAAGAAAATTTGATATAAAAGTTGTTCAATGGGAAAAAGACCAATCCGAAGAGTTGGGATTGATCAAAATGGATATTCTGGGAAACCGTTCCCTTGCTGTGATTCGTGATACGCTGGAGGCGATTCACAAAAATCGACAGATCTATATCGACTATGCGACCTGGAATCCGTTAAATGATCCCAAAACTCAGGATCTTGTTGCCCGGGGGGATACTATCGGTGTATTTTATGTTGAATCACCGGCAATGCGCCAACTCCAGCTAAAAACTCATACCGGCGATTTTGAACATCTGGTCATACACAGCTCGATCATAAGGCCTGCTGCCAATGAATATATCAACGAATATGTTCGCCGCTTAAAGGGCGGACACTATGATCCACTGCATCCTCTCTTGGAAGACATTCTTAAAGAAACCTATGGCATCATGGTCTATCAGGAAGACATTTCGCAAGTGGTCATGGCTCTGGCCGGGTTTGATGCTGCTCAAGCCGATGAATTGCGCAAGATTGTCTCTAAAAAGCATAAACGAAAACGATTGTTCGATTTTAAAACTAAATTTTACCAGGGCGCTCAACGCAACAAGGTTTCACTTGAGG
This sequence comes from uncultured Cytophagia bacterium, assembly GCA_964400115.1. Taxonomy (GTDB): domain Bacteria; phylum Zhuqueibacterota; class Zhuqueibacteria; order Residuimicrobiales; family Oceaniaggregativiventaceae; genus Oceaniaggregativivens. Next base: position 151 of record CAYNUX010000089.1, on the reverse strand, counting down.
TTTGTGACAAGATTTGGGATATGATTATCAGTTTTTCCGGCTATAGCTTTTGCAAACCCCATTCGGCTTCCTATGCACTGGTCTCTTTCAAGTCAGCCTATCTAAAAGCGCATTTTCCGGCTGAATTTATGGCAGCCGTGATTAGTAACCA
>CAYNUX010000088.1:0-11465 GCA_964400115.1 uncultured Cytophagia bacterium | reverse complement strand
TCATAATATCTCCCCTTAAAAGTGATGATTTTGTTTATTGTTGTAAATCTTTTTCAAGACCGATTATTCCATCTATTTCATTGAATGTTCTCTTTTCGCCTGTTGATCACCTCCGAATATAAAAAATCTCTTGACAATTGATTATAAAGATAGTATATTTACTAAGAATTAAGTAGAAACACCCATTAACTAGTAAAAGGAGGACACACTCATGAACAGAACATCCATCATCATCCTGCTCGTCACAGTGCTGTTTTTCGCATGCCAGAGTCCGGAAAACACACCGGATGCCGGCCAAATTCTTTCAGCCAATGAGCACTCTACAGACCCGGGTGACATGTCTGAAGGTTTTGTCGCTTATGACACTCCTCCAGCTCCTCATGGAGGATTTGCAGCGATTCAAGAGAACCTTACCTATCCGGCGGAAGCGAAACAAGCGGGTGTAGAAGGTCGCGTTATACTGAATTTATGCATCGATGAAAAAGGCAAGATCATCGATTCCAAAATTTTGAAAACCATCGACAGTGCCGCTGAAACTGCCAACACCAAAGGGGATTATGGTCTTAGCGAGGCTGCACTGCAAGCTGTCAAATCCATCGAATGGAAGCCTGCCTCCCAAAGGGGAAAACCGGTCAAGGTGTGGGTTGGTATACCGATTGTATTCAAACTGAAATAGCAAAATAATCGTTTATCGCAGATCTGCCGGACAATATTCCGGCAGATCTGCTGCAGACATTGACTCTATGAGGGAATCCATTTTTCTCTTGCCTCAAACGAATCTTTTCCCTAAATTCCTAATAGATTAGTACAAAGAAAGGATAATCGCATGCGCAAACCCGATCCCAATCTCACGCCGGCAGAGTGGGAATTGATGGAGGTGATCTGGAAGCGTGGTGACGCGCCTTCCATTCGGGAGGTGCAGGAGACCGCCTATCCCAATGGCGAAAAAGCCTATACCACGGTGCAGACCATCATGAATATCCTGGTGAAAAAAGGCTATCTCTCCCGTAAAAAGATCGGACTTGTCAATTTTTACACCCCGCTCAAAAGCCGCAAGCAAGTGGTCGACAAAGAGATGGATCAGGTGGTCGACCGGGTGTTTCAGGGATCGGTTCCGGCTTTGGCCAATCATCTCCTGGACAGCCGTAACCTCGACCTGGATGAGATCGAGAAAATCAGAAAATTGCTCAAAGAAAAAGAAAAAGAACTCAAAAACAAATAGCTGCTGTTTGATTCATACAAGACAGAGGAACCATTCATGATACCGGTGCTTAATCATTGGGCCAATGTCTGGCTGGACTTTTTCGGTCTGTCGCTCTTGCAAAACACCTTGTTTCTTGGACTTTTATTTTTGTTGCTCACTCTTTTGCGCAACAGCGATGCCCGCATCAAATACCTGCTGACCCTGGCAGGGATGATAAAACTGTTCCTTCCCCCTCTTTTGCCTATCAGCTGGCTGAATCCCGCAGCCCCCGGCACCGGTTCGGCAACTCTGGAATCAGGCTGGACGGTTTCAGCAGCTCTGAATCTGCAGCCCCAGGCGCTTTCGCCGTTTGTTGTGCTGATGGGCGTATGGCTTGGCTTTGGCTTGTTCGTTTTGGCCCGTACTTTATATGATACGTGGATACTGGTTCGCTGGACTCGAAACGCCAATACGCTGAACCGTTCGGGAAACCTCATTTACAGTGACCAGGTCAACATCCCCATGACTATTGGCTTGTTACGTCCCTATATTCTGGTTCCTCCCACCTATGACGATCTGCCTGCAGCGGCGCAACATGCCATCCTCGCCCATGAGCAGGCTCATATCCGGCGCAAAGATCTCTGGATTCAGGTAATGCAGAGAATCATGATCGCCATCTATTTTTTCCATCCCCTGGTATGGCTGTTGAACAAAAAAATCGATCTCTATCGGGAAATGATTTGCGATGATATTGCCATCGATTCCAGTCCGCTCTCAGCCCTGGATTATTCTCACCTGTTACTCGGGCTGGCCGAGACAAATGACTCGCACAGGCGGCCTTTTGCGGCTGCGTTTCAGTTGTTTGAATCCCGCAACCGGCTATATCCCCGCATATCGTACCAGGTATCTGGTGCGCGTAAACAGCTGGCCTCTTTTCATAAATACGGCCTGGTTACCCTGATCGTTTTGATCATGATCCCGTTGTCATGGAGCGTACGCCAGGAATTCGCCCTGGCAACCGGATTTGCCAAATTATCCAACGATTCCAACCCAGCTTTGCGTCCGACTTTAACACCTTTGGAACAGGACCAGGAAACCACCCCTAAGCCTTTGCACGGATCATCGGAAACGCAAAAACCGGACAAAGCTTTTGTGGCCTATGATCAACCCCCGCAACCTGTCGGCGGCTTTGCAGCCATCCAGAGCAACCTCTCATATCCTGAAACCGCTCGTCAAAAAGGTCTCGAAGGACGGGTGGTGCTCAATATCCTGATCGACGCATCCGGCACCATTCGAGATACCAAAGTCCTTAAAAGTCTGGGCGACCCGGCATGTGATCGGGCAGCCATCCGGGCGGTCGAATCCGTTGAATGGAAGCCGGGCTTTGATCAGGGCAAGCCGGTTGTTGTATGGGTGGGCATTCCCATTGTTTTTAAACTTTCGTGAGCTTAAACTAGTCCTTGCATATCAGATGAAAAGTTTTTATCTTTTTTCACTATTCTACTAGGCAGAAATTTGCGAACAAAACCAGGACTATGCACGATTCCTTTTGATACAAGAGCAAACGGTTAACAAATCATTGGACACACTATGAAACGGCTCTTGTTACTTGTGGCCGCTGCTGGCTTTTTCATTCTGCTCGGGCTCGGCATATATACCCTTTTCTTGCGCTCACCTCATAACACTCTTTTTTATGGGACCAGCCGACTGAATGAACAAGATCGCCAGTGGGTCAATGCACTCCTTAACGATGCGCTCGATCACGAAGGGTTGTACACACTGCTGGGAGAAATCAAACCTATCAGTACTGTCCAGGTCTATTCATTGCCGGTCGGAGCGGTCGATGCCCTATCCTCCATGTCCTCTGTCTCTATCCCGGAGCTGATCAGATTTCAGCGCATTCTCGACATTCTCAATCAAAATTCCTATTTTCATTTTGTGCTGAATCCGTTCAAACAAACACATCAGGGCCGGCGGTTTTTACAGTTGACGATCGTAAATCGCAATGCGTTGAATCAACTTTTGAATAGATACAAAGATTTTTGGCAGCAGTGGGGATTTGTCCCTGGCACCGATGCCGGAGTCATTATTGCCACAATCGAATTTGAAAACAAATTTGACCGTTTTCGTGCTTATGGATATCTTTTTGGATATCCCAAACATGCAGTTGATTTTTATGTGGATGCTGCCAGACAATTCGATGCAACAGGACTCCAGATCCCCAAAAGGCAGTTCGATATTCCTACCTATAGTGAACAAGCCGGCCGTTTCGCCTATGAAATACCACAAGACTACCAGCCGACTCTGGTCGACTGGCAAATGTACAACCGGTCCATGCAGATTCTCGATCAATATCGCGAATTCAGAAATCGGTTTACCCGGGACAACAAGGTTCAAGCGCTTGAGTTAATCGAAACCTGGTATCGATCCACGGATTGACAACGTTGAATGCAATATGTCAGTCCTGAGAATTGTTAAAATCAAAATCACCCCCACCACGTTGACGAATAAAAATAATTTTGTTCCTGATGAAAAAAAGATGTATATTCGCCTCTGAATTTTTAAGGATGGAAGAATGTTGCTGGTGAGGTTGGTCTATGAAATCGGAAACAATCTGGCCAGACATGGTATCAAAAAATTGGTCATCGTCAATGGCCATGGCAGTAATATTCCGGCACTGCAAAATGCGGCGCAGATGATCAACCGGGACAAGCATATTTTTACCTGTGTGGAAACCGGGGAAACCAGCGACGTGGATATGGCATTGTAGGATATCCTGGGTCTTGTAAGCAATATCCCTTTATGGAAACTTTTGAGAGGGTAAAGGCAAAGTATTCAAACCAGCATTACTCTCGGCATCATGCCAATCGAGGTGACTGTCAGAAAAGCCAACGAATATATCAAACAAGGCTTTAAAAGTTTAAAAATCAAGGGTGGATTGGATCTGGATTCCGATGTGGAGCGGATATTCAAAATTCGTGAAAGTGTGGGCGAGGGTATTGAATTGAGGGTGGACTTGAATCAGGGATATACCGCAGAAAAGGCCATACAATTTGTCGAGCAAACAATAAAAGCAAAAGTTGAACTCCTTGAACAACCTACCCTAAAGGGTAACTTGTCTCAGTTGGGCAAAGTGACAGAGCAGGTTTCTATTCCTGTAATGGCTGATGTAAAGTATGAATTCTTTACGAGACGTTTTTCGCCTGGCCCAGGGTAATCTTGTGGATATGGTTAACATAAAACTGGCCAAGGTGGGAGGGATTTCTGAAGCCATGATGATCAATGCGGTTGCGCGCTCTGCAAACCTGGAAGTGATGGTCGGGTGCCTCGATGAGGCAGCCCTGAGCATTGCTGCGGGTTTGCATTTTGCATTGGCCAAACCAAACGTGCGCTATGCTGACCTGGATGGCCATTTGGATCTTCTGGATGATCCCAGCCAGGGTGCGGTGCATTTGATCAATGGCTTTCTTTATCCGCAAAAAGGAGCAGGATTGGGATTTGTACCGAAATTGTAATTGTTATAAATATATTGAATCTTATTTTCGTTTATATTTAATAAAGGATCAAGACTATTGCGGCAGATGATTTCAAAAATACTCTTGTTGTTTATGATATTCCCAGGATTTCTCTTGTATGCACAGGAAGGATATACCGTCAAATCGTTAAAGATAACCGAAAACACAACCTTTTCTAATGAGCACTTGAAAGAACAGATTGCGACCCAAAGTCAATCTTTTTTAAGCAAAGTGATGTTTTGGAAAGAGCCACCCGTATTTAGCGAAGCAGAATTTTCGCGTGATATCGAATTTTTAACCCAGTTTTATCAACGCCAGGGGTTTCTTTTCGTTAAAATCGATTCCCAGGTCGTCACAGATCATGATGATCAAACAGTGAATTTAATCATCGATATCAAGGAAAATGAACCGATTCTGGTAGATAATATCTCTTTTACATTCAAACAAGTGGACCATTTCAATCAGACTCATTTTGAACGTGTCCGTGAACAGAACCAACTCGACCTCATTCTCAGAGCAGGAGACCGATTTCGGGACGAAGCGTTTATGAGTGACCGGGAAACGATCGCCCAGGTATTTACCGAGTACGGCTATCCAACGGTCAAAGTAGCCACAGATCCGATACTCTATCCCGAAAAACATGCTGTCGATTTGGCCTATATCATCGATACAGGAGAACGTTGTTTATACGGAGAAATCATTGTCAAAGGAAATCATTGGGCGCCGTATAACGCGATTAAAAAACAGCTTACATTCGACAAAGGTGACCTATTCCGGCAGTCTGACCTGGAAGCCTCCCAGAGACAAATCTTTCGACTCGGGCTCTTTGAATATGTATCGGTTCGAATGTTGATCGACGAAATCAAAGGACAAACAATCCCGGTGGAAATCGAGCTCAAAGAAGCCCCGCGTATTACCTCCAGGTTCGGTGTTGGATATGGCAGAGAAGAGGAATTCCGAACATTTGTCCAGATGGAATTACTGGGAATGCTGGGTAGAGACAGGCGTGTCAACTTGCGGGTAAAACATTCTCAACTCGAGCCTATAAATGTAAATGTTCAATGGATTAAACCGGCGTTTCTCTATCCCAGAGCTCAACTCACCCTTAATCCGTTTTACCGTAAAGAGCGAGAACCAGGTTTTTCCTTACAGCGTATCGGCAGCAGCGCTCTTTATCAACAAAATTTTGGCAAGTACACACACGGATTTGTACAATATACGCTCGAACAAGATCAGCTGGATGTCAGCACATTAACGAGACAGGAAGCTCTGAGCGATTATCAAAAGTCTCTCTATAATAAATCTTCAGCGCGACTGTCCATAACCCGCGATAATTCACAGCCTCTTTTCTCGCCACAAAAGGGTTCATTTCGAGCATTGACCCTGTCAGTATCCGGACTCGGATTCAATTCCGATTTTCACTATGCAAGTTTTTTATTCGAATGGCGACGTTACCACAAAGTATTCCAAAACAATGTATTCGCCTGGCGAATAAAGCTGGGGAGTATGAGTCCCATACTGGACGACCAGGTCACCCCTATTGAAGAGCGCTTTTTTACCGGCGGCAGCCAATCCAATCGCGGATGGGCACGTTCCCAACTCGGCCCCAAAAGCTCAGAGGGCAAACCTATCGGAGGGAACAGTCTGCTGGAGACCAGTATCGAGTGGCGTGTGCCCGTATGGAATAAATTTTCTATTGTTCTATTTGCTGATGCCGGACGTGTTTGGCGACCGTTTATGACCTGGGAAATTCAGGATGTCGGAGTGGGGATCGGTGGCGGATTGCGTTATTCTACTCCGATAGGCCCAATCCGGCTGGACGTGGGGTATCCTGTCAGCGATGCAGACCTGACACCACAATTCCACATCAGTGTCGGACAAGCATTTTAAAAAAACAGAGCCATTGATGAGCAAAGTATTTAAAATATTTATACGCATATTGGCGTGGTTCTCCCTGGTACTCTTTGGCATTTTATTAACTGTTGCCATTGTGAGCCAGACAGACTGGTTCAAGTCTCAACTAAAGCAAAGAGCTGTGACCGCAGCCAATAAGAGCCTTAATGCCACGTTACATATCGGCCAAATCAAAGGTAATCTCGTCACATTTCTCAGCCTGTCTGATGTCATGCTGACACAAGATCAGGACACGCTGGCGTTCATTCCGGAACTGGATATCAGGTTTAGACCCCTTGAACTATTGGATAATGTTATTGCATTCAATGTCATTCGCATCGATAGCGCACGATTTCATATTATTCAAAAAGCGGATTCAACCTGGAACGTCAGCACGATCGTACCCGCGCAGCAACAACCTGAACAAGAAGAAAAAAAATCCCCATCGGAATGGAAACTCTATTTTGACCGGGTACAGCTCGATGCCTGGTCATTCAGATTCAAAAGTGCACTAAACCCGTTCTGGCTTCCTGAACGAATTGGGGAATTCAATGCGCTGCTATCTTTATCCATTGAACAGGGCCTACATATTGACCTCGAATCCCTTTCAATGCAAGCGCTGCATCCCGACCTGACGATCGATCGGCTCGAACTCGAAATGAACATTCGAAAAGATACCCTGGATCTGGACAACCTAGCATTGAATCTGCCACAGACACAAATCAAAGGTCGGATTTTAGTTCCCCTCGATAACCCACAGTCACTTTCAGCGGCCATAAAATCCTCCCACTTTAATCTATCAGAGTTGCAACCTCTGATTCCTTCACTCCCCTCCCGGACATTGGATTCGGTTTCTGTAAATTTTCAATATCAAGATGCGAGACACCAAACCGATATTTTTATCGACTCTGATACCCAGCAACTCATTTTGGACGGCAATCTGAAAGAGTTTACCCAATTTCAGGGCAATCTGCAATTCAAAAATATCGATCTGGAATCGTGGTTGAATGATACACGTTGGAATACAGATCTGAACGGTAACATTCAGGCAACAATAGAATTCGATGATCTGTTAGCTCCTGGCACTTTGAATCTCGAACTTTATAAATCGAGCTGGCAGAAACAACAACTCGATCGCATAAATCTTGAACTCACATCTGATGGGCAGGTAGCAGATCTCGGACTCGATCTCCAGAGTGAATTCGGATCAGCAAATTTATCCGGTCGAATCGATTATGATAACGCCCTAAAAACATTTCTGTTGAAAGGCAGATTCGACCACATCGATATTCAAAATCTAACCCAGACCCGACAACTGGATTCCGATGTTTCCCTGACCATTCAGGCAGACGGATCTTTTACGGATTTTACAGCTCTGCAAACAGATTTGCATATAAACAGCCAGAATATACAACTGGCCGGGTTTCCAATAGACACCCTCTCTATCAATGCAACCTGGCAAAATCAAGAATTAACCCTGCGTAAAACTCATCTAAGAATGCCATTTGCCACGCTTGATATGCAAGGGGAGGTGTCGCAAAGTCTCCAACACGATATAGAATTGCAGTTGACAATAACAGAACCTCTGTTTTTTCCACAATGGGTAGAACTGGATTCAATCGTTATGCCCATGGACTTGACAGCCCATTTCCAAGGAGACTCTGTTTCGACGTTTGCAGAGCTGGCTGCCAAAATAAAACAAGCGAGATATAACAACGTGAAAGCTGATACCCTCCATATCACCTATGAGGGACAAATCGATCCACAAAGGGTGGAGGGAAAAAGCCGGATTTGGGCAAAAGCCATTCACACCGGATCGATCATCGTTGACAGTATTGTAGTCAATAGTCAACTGGACTCGACCATACATAACCAACTCTCAGCGACCATTGCATCACAAGAAAAAATAACGAGTCACTTTTCAATAAATCCAGGTCCGCCTGTCAAAATCCGGATTGATTCTCTCACCAATGAATACAAGGGAACAACCTGGCACACCATCGGCAAATCAGCACTGATCGAGATCGATCCTCCCTTCTATCAGGTCGAAAATCTAACTCTTGCATCTGAAAAAAGTCAGATTCGTGCTCGTGCCGCAATAGATCTGGAAGGTAAAGTCGAAGCACGGATAGACATATCGAATGTGAATTTAAATGATTACTCTTTTTTGACCGGACAATTGGGTTCAATTCAAGGGACTTTTGACAGTCATTGGCAATTGGAGGGAAGTGCAGCCCACCCCACATTCCAGGGGCAAACCCAAATCGATAGTCTTGAAATCGGAAAAACTCGTATAGGTCATTGGAAATTGGATAATCAGTATGATGCGAACCTCTTAAAATCCAGCTTCATATGGAAAAGAGGTGAACAACAGCTGGATTTCCAATCCCGTTTACCCATCGCGTTGAGCTTTACTCAGCAAGATACCAACCTCATTAAACCGGGTGGCAGTATCAACATAGAAACCGAAAGATTCAATATCTCTGTTCTGCAATTTTTGGCACCACAGATCACGGGTCTCTCTGGATATATGGAAGCGGATCTCGAAATACAAGATCCTTTAAAAAATCCCAAACCCAGTGGTTCGTTAAAAATCATAGAGGGTAGCATACGTATTCCAATTATGGGGATCGATTATAACAAAATCAATGTTACAGGGGTCAGCGAACCGAATACATTTACCCTGAAAACCCTCCATATCGAAGCAGGATCAGGAGCACTGAATGCCACCGGTAAAATGAATTATCAGCCTTCCCTGTCTTCACCGGAGATCAGGTTGGCCATTGAAACAGACAATTTCCTTGTGATGGAATCTCCGCGTCTGCAAGCCAGAATCCATGGAAATATTTCGATCGATGGAACGCTAAACCAGCCTCGTTATGACGGACAATTAACAGTCCTCAGATCGCGTATCGATATCTCCAAATTCGCCACTGCTGCCTCCTCCTCCTCTCCGGGAGATCGCCCCCTGCTGGTGCAGATGCAACCCAAAGCCGAAAGACCCCAGCAAGATCAAACCAATACTCCTGCATTTACGAACACTATCGAAAATTTGCAGGGAAAAATCCAAATTCGAATCCCGCGTAATACCTGGATCAAGAGTCCGGACATGAGTATTGAAATCAGAGGATCACTGGATGTTATAAAAAAGAAGGCCAATTTTGAAATTTTTGGCACAATTGAAACCATGCGCGGATTTTACAAAGTTTATGGAAAGCGATTTCGCATTGAAGAGGGTACAATCCAATTTCAGGGAGGGGAAAAATTTAATCCGCTCCTGGACTTTACTGCGCTGTATACTTTTCGATCAGCCGAAGGGATCAAAAAAGATTTGACCATACAAATCAGTGGTACCCTGCAAGAGCCGGATCTTGCCTTTCAGCTCGAGGGGCAACCCATCGAAGAACGCGATGCGGTATCCTATCTTATACTGGGCAGACCATATGATCAGCTCACTTTATCGCAAAGATCAGAAATGGAAGAATCGAGCGGCCCCCTGGGTAGCGGCACATTAACCAACATCATTGCAGGAGGATTTGCCGGCACCCTCTCATCGGCTTTACAACAACAATTAAATCTTGATATCATTGAATTCAAGGGAGATCAAAACTGGCGTCAGGCCAGTGTAGTTGTGGGAAAATATATCACGGATGATTTGTTCCTGACTTATGAACGCACACTGGCTTTTAGCCGGTCTACAGAGGTCGCTCCCGAACGGGTTTCAATGGAATATGAGGTTACACCGTGGTTGTTTCTTCAGGCAACCAAGGGAGATGAAAAATCAACGGGTTTTGACATAATCTGGAAATATCGCGGATACGACAATGACTGAACACATTCTCACAGAACTTGCAATCATTACAGCCCTGGGTATCGGGGCGCAGTGGCTCGCATGGCGATTAAAATTGCCTTCGATTTTGCTTTTACTATTATTTGGGTTTTTGGCAGGGCCTATCTTTGGTTGGCTGGCACCGGATAAGCTCTTGGGAGATTTGCTCTTTCCGGTGGTTTCTTTGGCTGTGGCGATCATCCTTTTCGAAGGCGGGCTGTCTTTAAAATTGCAAGATTTGAAACAAATCGGCCATATCGTTCGAAATCTTATCACCATTGGTGTTTTGGTGACCTGGGCCACGGCCACCCTGGCCGCCATTTGGCTGCTAGACTTTCCCGGATCACTGGCACTTTTATTCGGAGCCATTCTCGTGGTCACAGGCCCCACAGTGATCATCCCTTTGCTCAGACACATCAGTCCTTTGGGTCGTATTGGCTCATTGGCAAAATGGGAAGGGATCATGGTCGATCCGGTAGGTGCGCTGCTGGCGGTACTGGTGTTTGAGGGGATTTGGCTCGGTGGATTTCAGGACACGACTTTTATGATCGTCAAAGCTCTGGCGATAACGGTATTTATGGGGTGTTTGCTGGGATTTTTAGCTGCCCGTACCATGATTTTTCTATTGCAACGATACTGGATACCTGACTTTCTTCAGGAAATCATGGCCCTTATGTTTGTTATCACCCTGTTTACCCTTTCCGATCACCTGCAAGCAGAAAGCGGTTTGTTCTCTGTTACGGTAATGGGTATTGTACTCGCCAATCAGAATACTGTCAACATTAAACATATCGCTGAATTTAAGGAAAATTTGCAAATCTTGTTTTTGTCAGGAATTTTCGTCATACTCGCCGCAAGGCTCGATCTTCAAACACTAAGGCATATTGGCTGGCAGGAAATTCTCTTTATTATTTTTCTTTTTGTGGTTTCACGACCCTTGTCAGTATTTCTATCAACCATCAAAAGTGGATTGAACTGGCGGGAAAAAACATTTTTCGCCTTGCTTGCCCCCAGAGGGATTTTCGCGGTTGCAGTTATTTTTGTT
>CAYNUX010000087.1:5795-11516 GCA_964400115.1 uncultured Cytophagia bacterium | reverse complement strand
CGCAGCAACGCCGATAGCGGCAAAGGCGTACCAGATATAGTGCGCATGGGCATAGGCCTCGGGCATGGGAGCTTGTCCTAAAAGTGCTTGCTGATGCTGTAATTGCACATCCACGGGCAGGGTTTCGGGTTCGGGACAAAAAGCATCCAGCAGATAGCCGGACGCCGCGAATCCGAATATCCAGGCAAAAAAGGTGTTGAGGTGAGAATAGCCCATGTAAAGACCCACCTTGTCCGGCGGTGCCTGCTTTGAGGCGAATTCCAGATAACGCGGCGAAAGAAAGCACTCGGACAATCCCTGGATGGCGATGCCGATGATGAGCATCACGGTGATGGCATGCAGAGAAAATATACCAAAACTCACGGATTATCCGGCAATGGATTCCAGTACCGGACTCAGGCTGATGGCCAGAGCAGACATGGGAATCAACAACAAGGCAACGGCGATCGAGCTGATGGGATTGATTTTTCGCACCATCTGCGTAATGGGCACCACAAACAGCACCACCACAAATGGATTGATATTGGCCAGCCATTCCGGCGCCGCGCCTTCACCGATCATGCGCAGGGCATATTTGGGCATGGTGGCATAGAGCTGTCCCTGGATGACCCAGAATCCGGCCGTGATCAGAATCAACCCCATAAAACGGGTATTCTTTAAAACACTGACCAGCTCTTTGCCAGCCTGTTTCATGCTCTTGCCCATGCCCGAGGTATCGACATTGCGATAGAGCATAATCACCAAAATCAATGCGATAAACGCCATAGCCGCAGAATAGAAATTGATGTACTCGAGTCCGAGCTCGGTACGCAACGGCTTGGCTACGGTCTTGCCAAAGAATGCGCCGATATTGACCACCTGATAAAAGAGCGAATAGGCGCGGGCCCGGTTGGTCTCGTCCGATGCTTTGGCCACGGTGCCGGTGATGATGGGCTTGACAAACGATCCGCCGATGAGAATCAGCAACAGAGAAATGAGGGCTGTCTCTTTGAGCTGAAATGCCCCCAGGAGCGCATAACCAGCAGTCAAGAGGGCGAACGCCAGGGTCAGGGCATTGCGAAAGCCTATTTTATCGGCCAGAGTACCGGTAAAGGTAGGGGCCAGATAGATAAACCCGGCAAAAAAGGCCGTAATCCAGCCGGTTTCGATATCCGTAAAGCCGATCTCACGTGTCAAATAGAGTGTCAGAGCGATAAACATGCCATAATAGGCAGCGCGTTCAAACAGTTCGATGGAATTGGCGACCCAGAAAAAACGCGGAAATCGCCAGGTGAGCTTTTCCTCTGTGCTGTGCTGTGCTTTGCATTGTCTTGTCCTCTTTCAGGTTTTGATCTTTTCCTTTGCGGCTTACCGGCTTTGCGTGGTGCCCTCATTCTTTATGCTGAATGAAAAGGATGATTTCAAAGCAAACCGACCCAATATAAGAAAATGACCTGTGGCAATCAACTCTTAACAGACTTGATCACATGGAAAATTTTTCGTATCTTTGATAAAACTGACAGGACCCTTTTATGCCACATATCATCATCGGCACAGCCGGACATATCGATCACGGCAAATCCGCTCTTATTCGCGCGCTCACCGGTACGGATCCGGATCGTCTCAAGGAAGAAAAACAGCGCGGCCTGACCATCGATCTGGGGTTTGCTTTTCTGGGCGATGATATAGCATTTATCGATGTGCCGGGACATGAAAAATTTGTCAAAAATATGGTTGCTGGCGTCAGCACCATTGATATGGCCATGCTGATAGTGGCTGCCGATGACGGGGTCATGCCCCAGACCCGCGAGCACCTGGATATCCTGTCGCTTTTGCAAATTCCGCAAGGCATCTTGGTCATCACCAAGACCGACATAGTGGAATCAGACTTTACGGATCTGGTGGAAGAAGAGTTGCGCGATCTGTGCAAGGATACCTTTATGCAAGATGCTCCGATTTTTCGCGTCTCTGCCATCACCGGCGAAGGTATTGAGGAACTCAAATCCCATCTGCTCACCCATCTCAGCAAAAGCGAACGCCCGAACCGCGGATTTTTCTGGATGCCCGTGGATCGTTCCTTTTCAGTAAAAGGATTCGGAACCGTGGTGACGGGATCCGTATTGTCCGGGCAAGCATCCGTAGGCGATATGCTGGAATTGCTGCCGGACAGCAACCAAGTCCGGGTGCGCAACATCCAAACTCATGGCCATCCGGCAGCGACTGTGGGGATGGCTGAACGCGGAGCTATCAATATACATCCCATCGATCGTAGCGATGTGCATCGTGGTCATGTGCTGGCTACGTCCGGTTATTTCAGCGCCAGCTCCCGTATGGACGCACGATTGTCCCTGTTACCGGGCTCGCCCCGAACCCTGCGCAACCACAGCCGCATCCGGCTGCATCTGGGCACCGATGAAATCATGGCGCGCGTCAGGCTTTTGGAAAGTCCGCAATTGTCTCCGGGATCAAGCCAGTACGTGCAATTGCTACTGGAACGCCCTACAGTGGCCATGCGACGTCAGCCCTTTGTGATCCGTCAGTATTCCCCTACCTTGACCATCGGAGGTGGAATTATCCTCGATGCCAATGCCAGACGATTTCGCAAAGGCGACAGCTCGAGGCTGGCCCAACTCAAAGCTTCTGAAAAACAAGATCCTTTGGAATTGATCGCCTCGGTATTGCTCAGCGATGAGCAGTTAGAGTGGACCCCCACAGATCTGGCGCGCAAGACCGGCATGCCGGAACAAGATCTGGTTCCCGTGCTTGACACGGCCAAAGAAGAGGGCGAAATCCTGGCAATGGGGTCAGGCAAAAAAACAAGGTGGGTGCATCGAACGGCTTTTGAGCGGCTCAAGGCACTGACCAGTGGCGCTTTGACTCTTTTTCACGAGCAGGAACCGCTCAAACCCGGCATCAGCAAGGCTGAGCTCAAAAACCGGGTCGCCAATGACCTCTCTGCCTCTTTATTCGATAAAGCCCTGCAAGACCTCGAACAAAATGGGGTTATCGAAAAGATTCAGCAATGGATCCGGCTGAGCGGCTATCGCATCCGGCTCGATCCGACAGACCAGAAACTGGCCGACAAGATCGAAAAACAGCATCTGGATGCCTTGTTCCAGCCACCGGATTTGTCCGAATTGAGCAAAACACTGGGAGCCAACCCGGCTGCAATTCGCAAAATAATCGATGCCATGATCGGGCAAAACACGCTCATTGCCACCGGTAAAGACATAAATTTTCATCAAAAAGCGCTCAAAGAGGCTGGCAAACGACTGATCGAAACCGGAAAATCCGAGATTTCGGTCAGCGAATTTCGCGAACTCGTCAACACCAGCCGCAAGTATGCCTTGCCGCTGCTCACCCTGCTGGATGATCTCGGCATGACCGAACGAGTGGCAGATATTCGTCTGGTCTATCTGGATTTATTACGAAAAATGATTGATTCGGGGATTCAATAGTCTTACATTGATCTATCCGGAGAATTCCTTCCCTGAACTTTTCAATCATCAAAGGATAGACAACCAAACCCTTACATGACAAAAAAAGACATGGCTGTGTTGCAATCTGTTTCCAATAAATTTTATTTTCTTGTGCCTTGACGTCTCGTATGAAGTACCTGTCCTGTCATACGGTTAAGGGGATCAAAACCGACATTGTATCACGCACCGCAACCTTTACCGAGGTTGGAATGGTCTCGCAGTTGACCGGTTTGGAAAAAATTCAAAAATATATGCCTCCTTTTGCAGGCACAGACATGTAACGCTTGCCACGAGCAGGTCAAAAAGTTTCCGGTTCATCATAAAACATGAATCGTGAACCCCGTATTCAATTTTAGGAACCCTTCAATTACATGGAATCAAACCCACTTTATTGCTGTTGCCGGTTATGAGAGACAACAGCAATGGCCAACAGGAGGAATCATGAAACGACTCGCTGTCATATTTTTATCCCTGATCTTTTTTGCAGGGTGTGCAGAAAAAATTGAAACAGAACGATCCACGCCCCCGGCAAAACAGGATACAGTCCAACACAAAACTGCAACTGCAGCAATAGACACAGTCTCCTTAAATCGCGAGATGGAAAAGCTTACCCTGTTGCAGCAAGAATTACAGAATTTACAACAGGAATTGAATGACAAAGAACGTCAATTAAATGGTCTGGAAAATGCTATCGAGGCCCGGGAAGCGCAACTGGATCAGCGAGAAGCGGAATTGAATGATCGGGAAACCAGCCTATCCCGTTTGCGGGTTTTTTCATTTATTATTCTTTTTCTCGGTATTGTCCTTTCAGCTATTGCCCTTGTCATCATGACCAGACAACAAGAAAAACAAAAAAAGAGCACACCAGACAAATCCGGCGCCAAACCCAAAGATCAGGCAACAACAGAAAAGACCATAGAAAAAGAGACACCCATAGCTGATCCGGCGACCTCGGCTGCAGGAGAGGAAAAGACCGAACCCTCACAAGGAAAAATACAAAGTCCTAAAGAATCACCCTCTTCCAGAGCCAAACCGGACAAAGAAAAACCAAAAACCACACGCCGACGATCCACAACACCCACAAAAAAAACAACCCCGCGCAAAAAAGAATCGCCGTCTGACAGCGATAAAAACTCGCAAGACGATAAAAAAGGGTGATCCTCAAGGGATCAGGGATTCACTCCCTGATCCCTTTTTTTCCGGTGAAACAAATTCCTGCCTTTCACGTCTTTCTATCCAGGGACAACCAACTCCAAGGGAGAAGAATGATGAAGATAAAGATGATAAGCCTATGGGCCCTGTTATCGATGACGTGCTCTGTTTTTGCATTCGACCTGGGAGTCAATCGTACATTTTATATCAATGATGGCGAACGACACTCAGGAAGTCTCAATACCATCAATGGCAGTATCAAAATTGGCCGGGCCTGTTCGGTACGCGGCACCTGTCGAACTATCAACGGTGAAATCATTGTGGGACACAAATCCAGGGTAAAAGGACTTGAAACCATCAATGGAGATATTGATATCGATCAGAACGCGCAGGTCATGCAGGATGTTAAAAGCATCAATGGCCGTATCAATGCCAAAGAGGGGTGCAAAATAAACGGTGACATAAACACCATCAACGGCGTGATCGATCTACAGGGTTCACTGGTGAATGGAGATGTGACCACGTATAATGGAGACATTACTTTGAGAGGAAAATCACGTATAGACGGCGATATCATTATCAAGCTCAATAAAGATCATTCGAACCGACATAAAACATTGATGATCATGTTAAAAGATCAAGCCGCGATTTTAGGAGACGTTATCGTTAAAGATGAGGATCGCAAAGTCGAGGTCATTATAGAGGATCGTGCCCGAGTCAAAGGCGAGATTATTAATGCAAAGCTGATAAAATGAGTAAAAGGCCCCCACCCTTTCAAAGAAGGATGGGGGCTTATCCATAATTATGAGGTTTATTTTAAAAGTATCGTCAGCGTTGAAGCCTCGAGTACGATTTCCGTCCCCGTATACCCACCATTCAGCGTGCTCTTTATGTTGGCCACACCATTGGTATAAGACATGGAGAGATTGCTGCTGCTTCCGGAGCCGATCCGGGTCTCACCAGATCTTCTGACCGCAACCACCGCGTCTATTGCCGTGGTTCCGACATCATTATCCCAATAATGAACAACCGGTCCGGTAGGACCAGTGGGTCCTTCAGGGCCGATAGGACCTTGTGGACCTTCAGGGCCAACTGGGCCTTCAGGACCCGT
>CAYNUX010000087.1:0-5695 GCA_964400115.1 uncultured Cytophagia bacterium | reverse complement strand
GGGCCAGTAGCACCCGGGGGACCAGCAGGACCTTCAGGACCTTCAGGACCCGTCGCACCCTCAGGGCCAGCAGGGCCTTCAGGACCCGTAGCACCCTCGGGGCCAGCAGGGCCTTCAGGACCCGTCGCACCCTCGGGGCCAGCAGGGCCTTCAGGACCCGTAGCACCCTCAGGGCCAGCAGGGCCTTCGGGGCCAGTAGCACCCGGGGGACCAGCAGGACCTTCAGGACCTTCAGGACCCGTCGCACCCTCAGGGCCAGCAGGGCCTTCAGGACCCGTAGCACCCTCAGGGCCAGCAGGGCCTGTGGGTCCTGTGGGACCCGTCGGGCCGGGCTCTGGTTCCTGGAATACCCATGTCTCGGTGG
This sequence comes from uncultured Cytophagia bacterium, assembly GCA_964400115.1. Classification (GTDB taxonomy): domain Bacteria; phylum Zhuqueibacterota; class Zhuqueibacteria; order Residuimicrobiales; family Oceaniaggregativiventaceae; genus Oceaniaggregativivens. The sequence continues at coordinate 5,331 of CAYNUX010000087.1, read as the reverse complement.
TTGAATTCCAGACTATGGTGCTGTTTGTTGTCGGCATGTCCGTCCAGGCCAAATTACCCTGTTCATCGATCGCATAAAGAATTTTACCTGCAGCAGGACTATTACCGCGAACCTGCAAATCATTCGTCGATGTTTTGTTTTCTACATTCACCAGGCCGGATTCATCCACTGTCATCAATGCATTGTCCAGATCATCTTTTACTGTAAACTGTGCAAATACAGTAGAAACTCCAACCCCCATTACCATTAAACAGCCTAACAAAACCCTCATGTTTTATCCCCTTTATCAAGATTAAATCTATCACAACATTGGTATTCAACATTTATGCCAAAACGAGACAAGATCATAAACCCATGATAAAAATACACTTGAGGAAAAAAGAACCGATTAAGTTGATACAATATTCATCACATTATAATGACATAATCCCGTTTGTGTCAAAAAAAAATGGTGCGATCAGCAGCGCTGAATGACACCATTAATAACAATCATAACCATCAGTGCAATAAGCATCGAATTCTTGCACCTTTTTTTCAAGGCTATTGCACCGGGATTGTTTATCCTTCAATTCGCAAGCTCGAGACATCAATATCCGGTCTCAGAATTTGCATATGTTTAAGTGCAAATTGAACGATTTTTTCATCATTTAATTTATTCGCCAGACTTCCGATATTATAATAGAGGTACCAACGGTCAGGTAAAAGTCGGGACAATGCGATATAATATTCAATGCCCTTTTTGTAAAATTCTTCATTTGCCCAAAAGGGTCCTGAAATATCCACAATATCTTTTTCAAAGCGCTCGACATTCTGAGCAATGCAATTTTGAGAATAGAACAAGCTCTGTTCCCAATTTCCCAGTCCGGCATACGTTTTGGCCAGACTTTTATAGAGTGGATACACATCCCGGGTTTTGGTAAGCGCTTGCTCTAGATCTGTTATCGCTTTATGAAATTTTTGCTGTGAAAGGTAATAGTGGCCCCGATACGAGAGCGCCAAAGCACTATGTCCTTCATTTTCAATAGCCTGCTGATAATGATAAAGCGTTCTTTGCTCATCATCCAAGGATTGATAAGCAAGAGCCAGATTGATATGAGTGATAAAATAGTGCGGACAAAGCTCTAGGCTTTTATGATAAAAATGCAATGCCTGATCCACATCCCCCTTTTTCATAAAGGTCAGTCCATAATTGACAAAGGCACGACAAGAGGGTTGTTTGTCGAGAATATCCCGGTAATAGGCTTCACTGGTATGAAAGACTTTATTCCTTTCCCAGGTTAATTGCAAAAGAGAACCGATAAAGAATATAAACACCGCTATCGCACTGTATTGAACGGTCTTTGGTTGTTTGAAAATCCAGATCAGCAGGGGAATCAGCCAAAGTAACGAAAAAATCGCCATGGGAAGATACGGTCTGTGCTCATTGACCATTTCAGCCAAAGGTAAAAATGAACTGGTTGGCGAAATCAAGGCAAGAGCTGAAACCGCGATGAACATCAAGTAAGGATATTTGCGGTAATTTTTAAACAGCAAAATGGCCACGATTCCCCAGCCTGCAAGGGCCAGTAAAACATGAGGATGCCATAAAGAAGAAATGACTGTATACGAATCATTATCCGCAATCAACCAAATCGGAGCAAACCAGTTTTTGACATAAATCCACAATGCAGTCAACTGGGTCAAAAAATAGTGCGCAGAAGTAATACCCGCACTGGACCGTGCCTCTACCATATAATCCTTAATCACCCATTGCCTTATCAATAAATTGACAGCAATACCTGCAATGAATGGAGCGAGACGTTTCAAGAGCGGTCGGTCTGCAACGGATCGAATATCCCTGAAAAAGTTACCCGAGGATTTTTCCCTGGCATATAAAAGCACATCATATAAAAAATAGACTGCAATCCCTGCAACGGCTTCTACTTTGGTAAACAATGCAAGAATAAACAGTAAAAGACTAACCACTCGATATCGGAAAGAGAGGTCTCCTGTTCTGCTTTTCATATACAAGACAAAAGAAGGCAAGAGAAAAGCCGCAACCAACAGGGATGACCGGGCGGACAAATAATTAATCACGCCGGCATTCACGGTATGTACGGTAAAGACCAGACCGACCGCAAAGGGAAGAATGATATTTACTTGCCCCCTGGAATCTTTAAAAATGTGATGGACAAGCAAATGTCGAACAAAGAAATAAAGGGCTATGACACAAATCAAATGCAGCAGAATCTGAAGCAAATGCCATGACCAGGTATTATAACCACTGATTTGATAATTCAGCGCATAGGTAATCTGCAAGACGGGACGATAATTTGAATTGGGAAAATAGGATGTAAAAGTTGTCGGATCAGTAAAATAGTGTGGAATATAACGCAGACTCGTCACTGTCATGTTTTTTTTAATAGAGTGACCGCTATCCAGATGAAACGGATGTTCAAAATTATTGGAATAGACGCTGACCCCGATAATGATCAAACAAAAAAAGAGAATTTTTTCAAGATGTTCATTTTTCAATCTCATCTTTACCCTCGAATATTTTGAAAATTTTCATTAAACGTTTCCGGCAAGAAATCAAAAGGATCCAAAAGCCAAGATAGAACTGCAAAGTTAAGTGAGTAGCCACAGAATTTTGCGATTACGCTTTAGCAGCCACAGGGCTTGTCCCGATAAAAACGGTACCAACCACCACAAAAGATGAACAGCACAGTTCAAGAAAACAGGAAAAGAATTATCCACAGATGTTTTTCTGGTTTTTTAACGGCTTGCATAATGCTTTGCCCATACTTCCGTATATCCTTTTTTATTTATGTGTGGCGATTAAGGGACAAACGAGATCGCCGAAAAAACAACCAAGCTATTAAAAAACATAATATTAAGGTTCTGCCATTCCTACATATCCGGAAAGTAGCGCAAAATCCGTTCCAGAGCGGTGCACATATGCTGCTCATTGAAGACAATATGTGACTTTTTTTCTATTTTGATTTCCGTTTAAATTTACTAGCTTTTCAGAGGATCCATTTGGGGCAAGATTGCGCGGAAATATAAAAGCAAAATTCTTTCGAATGCAACGCCAAAAAAATTGGCGAAAATCCAGAGATAAAATCTATTTATGGATGTGGGACTGTTTTAGCATGCACCGCTTAATTCTTTTCTATCTATTCATTCATATTTTCTCGCCTTTTTCAGAGCAAACCGTGCTTGCCGGACAGGGTATTGACACCTGCAAAAGTGCTGATTCAACCGATCAACACAGTCTTCCATTCGATAATGCCAAAGCAGCCTATTTTCATTTGCGTGGATTGAAAAAAGAGGAAACCCGAGGATATGAGATGGGTAGAAAGCTTTTGGCGGGGTTTACGTTTCTCCCACGCCAAGTGTTATACGGTATCCGGTATACATCCGGATATGGGGCCAAACTGTTGAGCGATCCCATATGGGTTCGTCAGATTGAAAATGTGTTATACTTTGATGATGAACAGCATCTCGGCTGGTATCCTCTTGTGGATATTACCTCCTCTTATCGACCTCGCATCGGCTTGAGTCTGTTTTACCAAAAACAAAGAATGGAAGCTCTTGTCAGAGGCAATTTCGCTGCCTCCACCAAATATATGATGGAATCATTATTCTTGAGACAATATCGGTCGGGCCAGAGTGAATGGCGATCTACCTTGTCCTTTTTACTGGAAAAAGACGATGATCGCGAGTTTCACGGTATTGGAAAACAACCCTTAACCGATCCACGCAGTCATTTCAGAGAATCCCGCCACTCCGAATCAGGGTCGTTTATCCAAAAGCGTCACAAGGTGCAATGGATCAACGCCATACACACGCCAACGCCTATTCATTTTTTACTCACCGCGTTCTATCAGAAAAGAGTGGTTAAAGATGTCAAGAACGATGAGAATTTAGCGAGTATCTTTAATCTTGGTGAACTGTTTGGTCTGGGAAAGCATGAGAATATTTACCAGGAAATTGCAGTCTATTATGATACCCGCAAAAGAGACACCTATATAGCACCAGGGACGAGATTCGGCGTTTATGCGGGTTATGTTCGTGGCATCAACAACGATCCGCAACGATTGAGGCGATGGGGAGCAGAATGGTTTGCCAGGATCCCTGTCATTCATCAAAACCGTATTCTGATTCCCAGAATTGTTTTTGATGCGATTTCGCCGGTTGGCTCCAGTCCCATCGCCTTTACGGAATATCCGCGTCACCCCACATTTCGAGGTGTTTCCGCAAGAATGCTGTTAAGAAATGACCGGTTCTCGATGGTGCCTTCGCTGGAATATCAATGGCCTCTTTCCTTTAATCTGAACGGCCATGTGTTCATCGATTATCTGCTGGTAAGCGATTCCGCTCTGGAATTTTCCATGGTCAATTCTCCCTGGGCCATCGGATTAGGAGCTGATTTCCATGGCATGCAAAGTGTACTCGCCACCGGCTATATGGCTATCGGCTCGGAAGGCATTCGCTTTTTATTTACGTTGGGGTTACCCATGTTATCCAGTGAAAGAAGCAATTGGGAATGACAATCAAAACAAAATGGACAAAAAAACTTTCGGGTTGCATGCTTTTTATAATCGGTTTATGGCTGATAACATTGATGAACTGCAGCCATAGAGTCGTTCGTTTCCGGGCTCAAAAACCAATATGGTTCTTTAATGACATTTCGCCCATACCGGTTCCGGAAGAGACAATAAAAGATCGCCTCAACTATTATGCGACAGTTCAAGACCCTCCGGCATGGGTACAGCCCTTTTATGTAACCGATCACCTTCAGGCCAGAGACATCAACAGTCTCGATCATGTGCCAGCTTCCAGTTGGTTCATGCCTCGCATGGGCTATCAAGATCTTACTCCCGAGCAATTGCTCTATGGGCCCACCGAACTGGGACCGCCCCAATCCCCTGTGCAGGTACTGAGAACTCGAGACATAACCGGGCAGCCCAGGCTGTTTGTCCGGGATAAGCGCGGAGAAACATATTTGCTTAAATTCGATCCACCCGACTTTCCCGCTCTCGCCACCACTTCTTCTTTGATCGTCAACAGGCTGTTTTGGGGATTTGGATATCATGTTCCAGAAGATCACCTTTACGTTTTCAGACGACAAGATCTCGAACTGTCACCAGAGAGTTCGCTGGACAATATCGCCCTGGATAGTCTGCTTGGTCGCATTGCCCCTCCTGTAAACAACCAATATCGTGCTATTGCAAGCCGCATCATTCCGGGCCTTCCTCTGGGTCCCACACCCGAACGCGGAGTCCGGACTAATGATCCCAATGATTATTTTGCTCATCAACATAGACGGATTTTAAGAGCCCTGCGGGT
>CAYNUX010000086.1:0-11616 GCA_964400115.1 uncultured Cytophagia bacterium | reverse complement strand
CAAAAGCTGGATAACGACTCTTGAGGTAGCATTCTCTCATTCTCAAGCGCCGATGAGCGGGGTCTTTGACAACGAAAAGGGGAGAGCCTATGGGTAAAAACCAAATTGTTAGCGAACTAGTTTCTTCGAAAAGTCTGGAAGAAATAGAAAAGGATTTAAACATCAAACAACCAAAGCATCATATTTTAAGCAGATTGGGTTATCCAAGGTCAAAATATTACAAATTATTTACTCGAAGACAAGCAGAAGAAAACCGAAAAAAGGCTGATTCCTTTCTAAAATCTATTGACTAGTCAGCAGACAGCAGGGGGCCCGATGCTAAAGAACCATAAATCCGCCTCAGACTTTGTATCCATCGCTATTCATAAAGACTTTTTAGAACTGTACCCCATAGCCAAAGATGCCATTATCTTTTTTGAAACTCATGAGGGAAAAATGTCGCTCGAGTCTATCGTAGAGTTTCGAGATGCATTGGATCATGTGATGATGGCTTTTCAAAATTCGGAAGATAAGAAAAGATGTTCTGCTGAAACCACGTCCGCTGTCGAGCATCTGCGCAGAGCTTCAATAGAACCCTACGAGTGGGCTGTAGAAAACGTCCTGGCAAAAATCGAAACGAATAGAAAATGGAGTCTTTTTCATCAAATTCTGCTCATTCCCAAAACAATAAAGGATACACAATATCATTCTTTAGGTGCTGATATAAAGAAAGAACTCCAGGCAGGAAGAAATTGCAAGAACTTGAAAAAGTGGAGAGAAGGAATTGAACATTTCAAAAGAGCCTACACTTATGCTAAAAGTCTTGACAAGTTAATTCCTGACAGAATGGTATATTATGGTAGATTATTTGACTTGTTTTTAGTCATTCTCGGCTTTCTCCTCGCTCAATTGTTTTAATATCATTCCTTCAATAGTCAAATCTGGTAGGTTTGAAAAGTGCTGCTGCGATTTGTATAGCATTGACATGTTTTGTAGATATTTTGACATATTTTTAAACTAAACCGCCCAATGATCATCGACGCCCACGTGCATCTGGCCGCAGTCAATAAAAACCGCACCTTTGCGCAGTCCAAATCCCTGCTGCTTGCAGACCTGCAGCGGCACGGCATCGACGCTGCCATCGTCATCCCGGACAATATCCCCGGCTCTGCCATCGGCGACCTGCCCACCTGCGTCGACCTGCTGGCCGATACCCCGAGCCTCTTTCTCATGGGCACTATCGACATTCAAACCCAGAGTACGGACTGGATCGCCTGGCTCGAACATCTGATCATCCGTCGCACGATCGTGGCCATCAAGATCTTTCCGGGACACGATCCCATCTTTCCCACTGACCCGCGCCTGGATCCGGTCTATCAACTTTGCCAGACCCACGAACTCCCCATCGTCATCCACACCGGCCAGAGCTCCAACGATCCGCACGCTGCCCGGTATAACGATCCCAAACACATCCTGGCCGTAGCCAACGCCTGGCCGGATCTGAACATCGTCATCGCCCATCTCTGGTGGCCCAGGATCGACACTTGCTATGAACTGACCCGGGCCTGTCCCCGTATCTATTACGACCTCTCGGCCCTGGCCGACCCCGAGGTCCTCGCCGCCACCGGCAGAGACGCTCTCGTCTCCCTGCTGACACTCATCGCCACCGACCCCCCCCACCGCCTGCTCTTTGGGTCGGATGAAGCCATGTGTTCGAGGGAGGCGCATCTGGAGCTGGTCAACGAGTTACCGGTGCCGGAGGAGGTTAGGGGTGGGGTTTTTGGGGGGAATGCGGGGGAGCTTTTTCGAGTATGGATGTAGCCTGATTATCAAGATAACTATCACTTGACTTTTGATAAAATATTTATCACTTGAGATATTATATTTTGTTTGTCAAAAAAACGGAGGGGGATATGCCCAAACGTCTCAGGTTGACTCAAAAAAGTGAAAAAATATTATTCGAAACTCTTGATGTGAAAAATTACAATGATGTTTTATTTGAAAAGGATTATTCATTCTCTGAGATCCAAAACCAAAAAGATAGAGAAAAAGCCCAAAAATTTTCACACCGATTCAGAGGAGCCGTACGCCTGTTTACCGGGCGATATCATACAAAAGATGAAATAGCCGCTAAAAGACAAAAAGCCTCATCAATCATCCTACCCTAAATAACCTTTCGTAATGTGACATCAACTTCCACAGACTGCCATGGGGAGGTATCGTGAAATTTTCACCACAAAATCATGAAAAGTTGCGTGAAGCCATTGATGTTTACAAGAAGGCAAAAACCATTATCCTCTATTCTGAAGAGCAAGATGAAGAGCAAAAAGCATTAATACAGACATACAAAGAACTCCGGGATGCGTTTGATCACCTGATGAGAGTATTGGCATCTCAGGAAGAAAACCATAAATTAAGCGAACCTGATGCGAATCAAAGGATTAATGTCAATATTGAAAAATGCATATCTCACATCTTTAGAGCTGCTTTTGATGCAGTGGATTTGTCTGTCATTACATTTAAAGAAAAGATTTATAAAGCATTAAAGCCCTTCAGTTCGGATATTCTCATTAAATGTATCGAGGATTACGGTCAACTAAAGATTCGTATTGAGGAAATAAATGAAAATATTGTCACTTTTCGAAATGAAAAGGATACGACGATAGATGGCTCGAGTACTATTCTCAATCGATATATTCAGGAAATCGACGAACTCAAAAGCATCTATAAAAAAAATTCATTACTATTTGCCTACCCTTGAAAAAATGAAACAAGATGAAAAAAGAGCTTTTTGGAAAGAAAACGGTTTGAAATTTTTAATTGGACTGCTGGTAGGGGTGGCCGTAACCTCGATTAGTTTTTTATTGTTTGGCAAGTAAATGATAAATGCTCATAAAGCTATTATGTTGATCTGGTTTGAATAAAATTTCAGATTCATTTTTTTCGGGAATACTCTTGTTATCAGTTTTTAGATGGAAAACAATATCCCCGGCTCTGCCATCGGCGACCTGCCCACTTGCGTCGAGCTGCTGGCCGACACCCCGAACCTGTTTCTCATGGGCACCATCGACATTCAAACCCAGGGTCCGGACTGGATCACCTGGCTCGAAGCCCTGATCATCAGCCGCACGATCGTGGCCATCAAGATCTTTCCGGGACACAATCCAATATTTCCCACTGACCCGTGCCTGGATCCGGTGTATCAACTTTGCCAGACCCACGAACTCCCCATCGTCATCCACACCGGCCAGAGCTCCAACGATCCGCACGCTGCCCGGTATAACGATCCCAAACACATCCTGGCCGTAGCCAACGCCTGGCCGGATCTGAACATCGTCATCGCCCATCTCTGGTGGCCCAGGATCGACACTTGCATCGAGCTGACCCGGGCCTGTCCCCGCATCACTTACGACCTCTCGGCCCTGGCCGACCCCGAGGTCCTCGCCGCCACCGGCAAAGACGCTCTCATCTCCCTGCTGACCCGCATCACCACCGACCACCCCCACCGTCTGATCTTTGGGTCGGATGCTGCCATGTGCTCGCGGGAGGCGCATCTGGAGCTGGTCAACGAGTTGCCGGTGCCGGAGGAGGTTAGGGGTTGGGTTTTGGGGGGGGATGCGATAGATTTATATGATTTAATATTCACACCATTATAGAAACTAGCCGATGACAAAAATTCGTTTGTTTGTGTTCTGCAAGTTTTTGATTTTAGTGTATTTTATATTACATCTGCTGATATTAGCTGTTCCGGAAAATCAAAGTAATGTTAATAAAAAGCAAATTTTCATCAATTCGTTTGCGTTTATCGATTCAATTTAATATACTTTTAATCTGCATCCTTTGTCTTGCAGCAATCCCAAAAGTCGTTTGATCATTTTTTATTCTTCCCACTATAGAGGACCATATGCCATAAACGATAGAATTTGATTATTTTCCTTATTAGTCAAAAAACATTACTTTTGTTGCATTATAAGGAAACGCCCCATCATGAGTGATCTTTTTTTCGAACGCCCGATTCTAAACTCTCCATATGAATACCCTTCACGCCATTGGGAATTGGATGCGCAGGGCCAGCCCACACAACGAATTTTGGAACGACGACGCTTTGCTGAATTTATCACTCCCATTCCAAAACCACGAAAACGCAAGGGGTCTTCCGAGCAACAAGAGATGGTGTATGATAAAGGTCTCTCTACACAAGCACAACAATATGACCCCACGCCGGTGATCAATAGCCTGCGCAAACAGATCGATGCCTGGCGAGCGATTTCCAATCCCAATGACTGGCAGGTGACACCCGAAACCACGCGTCTGTTGCAACACTGGCGGCATCATCGGTTTAACAATCTGCGTCCCTTCTTTTGCCAAATCGAAGCTGTCGAGACGGCTATTTGGCTGACTGAGGTGGCACCCAAACTGGGCAAGACCGGAAAACAATTTTTGGATCATCTCGCCAGTGCCAATCAAGATGCTAACCCGGGATTGATGCGTCTGGCCTTGAAAATGGCCACAGGAGCTGGCAAAACCACGGTCATGGCTATGATCATTGCCTGGCAGACCATCAATTCGGTGCGTCGACCGTCGAGTTCACGTTTTACACGTGGGTTCCTGGTCGTCACGCCCGGCATCACGATCAAAGATCGCTTGCGCGTACTGCAACCCAATGATCCGGATAGCTATTATGCCAGCCGTGAACTGGTCCCCAATGATATGCTCGATGATATCGAACGCGTCAAAATCGTCATCACCAATTATCATTCCTTTAAACTGCGTGAGCGCATGGAATTATCCAAAGGCGGCAGGGCACTGTTGCAGGGCCGTGGCCAGGAACTGCAAACTCTGGAAACCGAAGGACAAATGCTGCAACGCGTTATGCCTGACCTCATGGGCATGAAAAATATTCTGGTGTTGAATGATGAGGGCCACCATTGTTATCGCGAAAAACCGGACAAAGAGAATGACACCGATCTCAAAGGCGATGAGCGTAAAGAGGCGGAAAAAAACAACGAGGCCGCGCGGCTGTGGATATCCGGATTGGAAATCATCGGCCGCAAGCTAGGGATCCAGCGAATTTACGATCTCTCTGCCACACCGTTTTTTCTGCGCGGCTCGGGCTATGTGGAAGGGACTTTGTTCCCCTGGACCATGAGCGATTTTTCTCTCATGGATGCCATCGAATGCGGTATTGTCAAACTGCCTCGTGTACCGGTTGCAGATAATATTCCGGGCAACGAGATGCCTAAATTCCGCAATCTCTGGGAACACATTCGCAACGATATGCCTAAAAAAGGCCGGGGCAAGGCCAAATCTCTGGATCCGCTCAGTCTGCCCACACAATTACAAACAGCCCTTGAAGCGTTGTATGGTCATTATCAAAAGACCTACCAATTATGGGCAAAGAGCGGCATTCGCGTCCCACCGTGTTTTATCATTGTCTGCAATAATACCTCGACATCGAAACTGGTATATGATTTTATCTCGGGTTTTTACCGTGAACGAGACGATGGAACATCAAAATTGGAAAATGGTCGTTTTGAACTGTTTCGCAATTTTGATGAGCACGGCAATCCTTTGGCACGGCCCCGTACATTACTGATCGACAGCGAACAACTGGAATCCGGTGATGCCCTGGACAAAAATTTCCGCGATATGGCCAGCGATGAAATCGAACGTTTTCGTCGAGAAATCATCGAACGCACCGGCGATGTGCGTCAGGCTGAAAATCTGACTGACCAGAATTTGTTGCGCGAGGTCATGAACACGGTGGGCAAACCGGACCGTCTGGGTGAATCCATTCGCTGTGTGGTGTCGGTATCCATGCTCACCGAAGGTTGGGATGCCAATACGGTCACCCATATACTGGGTATCCGTGCCTTTGGTACTCAATTGCTGTGTGAACAGGTGATCGGACGCGCCTTGCGACGACAGTCCTATGAGCTCAATATAGAGAACCTGTTCAATGTGGAATATGCCGACGTGCTGGGCATTCCGTTCGATTTCACGGCCAAGCCGGTAGTGGCGCCGCCACAACCCCCCAGAGAGACCATTCTGGTCAAGGCTGTGAGACCTGAACGCGATCATCTGGAAATCCGCTTTCCGCGCGTACAGGGCTACCGGGTAGAGTTGCCCAGGGAACGACTCGGAGCCGAATTTACCGATGATTCTGTGCTAGAGTTGACACCGGATCTGGTAGGTCCCTCGATCACGCGAAATGCCGGCATCATCGGGGAGGGCATTGATCTGAATCTGGAGCATCTGCAGGATTTGCGTCGTTCCAGCCTGCTCTATCATCTGACCCAGCGGTTGTTGGTGACCAAATGGCGGGACCCGGATAAAGAGATCAAATTGCATCTGTTCGGTCAACTCAAACGCATTGCCAGGCAATGGCTGGACAATTGTCTGGTCTGCAAGGGCGGCACCTATCCGGCGCAATTGATGTATCAGGAACTGGCCGATATGGCCTGCAACCGCATCACCGATGCCATCACCCGGGAACATGTGGGAACGAGTCCGATCAAAGCGGTGTTGGATCCGTATAATCCCACCGGCTCGACCATGCATGTCAATTTTACCACCTCGAAACAGAACCGCTGGGAAACCGATGCCCGCAAATGCCATGTCAACTGGGTCATCCTGGACAGCGATTGGGAAGCGGAATTTTGCCGCGTGGCTGAAGCACACCCAAAGGTCAAAGCTTATGTCAAAAACCATGCGCTGGGACTCGAGGTGCCGTATCGATACGGCTCGGAAAACCGACTCTATTTGCCCGATTTTATCGTGCTGGTGGATGATGGTCATGAGGATCCGCTGCACCTGATCGTGGAAATCAAAGGCTATCGCCGCGAAGATGCCAAAGAGAAAAAAGCCACTATGGAAACCTATTGGATTTCAGGGGTTAATCATTTGGAAAACTATGGCCGTTGGGCCTTTGCCGAATTGACCCAGGTGTATGAAATCGAAGTTGATTTTGAAAAGAAAATTGCATCAGAGATGAATAAATTGATCGAATCTGTAATCGCTTGACTCGATTCGATTGAATAGCAACATTATCAGGAGTAAGGACCAGGAATGGCAAAAAAATATCAATACAAGACATCCAAAAAAATAGAAACTCTTGTCCATGATGAAGCCAAGCGCAAAAACATTCCCACCGCCGAATACCAATCTGTGATGAAACAAGACGAACAGCATCCTGTTCGGGTGGCCTATGAACGCCGCAACCGCGATCTGGATCCGCAACTGGTGTGGCGCGGCAAGGATGAGCAAAATTGGTCCGATCTGGTGGTGCAGGCGCCGCCGCTCTATATACAGGAAAAAGTGCATCCCAAAGTGCTCATCGATGATCTGCAGCGACAAACAGAAGAACAGAAAAAAGCGGAACAGGATGAACAAGAAGCATTTCAGGCCGATCTGTTTGCCGATTTCAACGGCTTGCCCGATGACAATGCCAAAACAGAATTCTACCAGCACGATGCCAACTGGACCAACCGCATGATCCTGGGCGACAGTTTGCAGGTCATGGCCTCTTTGGCCGAACGTGAAGGCTTGCGCGGCAAGGTGCAGTGTATCTATCTCGATCCGCCTTATGGCATCAAATTCAATTCCAATTTCCAGTGGTCCACCACCAGCCGCGATGTCAAGGACGGTAAAACCGAACACATCACCCGGGAGCCCGAACAAGTCAAAGCTTTTCGCGATACCTGGCGGGACGGGATTCATTCCTATCTGACCTATCTGCGCGACCGACTCACGGTAGCTCGGGATCTGTTGACCGAGTCCGGGTCGATTTTTGTGCAGATTGGGGATGAGAATGTGCATCGGGTGAGGATTTTATTGGATGAAATATTTGGTGAAGATAATTTTATAAGTGAAATATCATTTGTGAAAAATAGTGGTCAAGCAACCATTGCATTGTCAAGAAATTATGATTACTTGATTTGGTATTCGAAAAACAAATATACTTGTAAAGTTCATCGACCTCTTGTAACAAAAAAAGTTGGTGGTAGATTTGGGGGAAGATATAATAAAGTGTATTCGGTTACAAATGGGTCCCGTGCTTTAACCCGTAAAGAAAAAGAAAAACCAGAACAAATTCCAGATAATTTAAAAATATACACAGAGCAGCCATGCGTCTCAGATGGTTTTAGCACCAATACTACAGTTGATTATGCACTTATGGGTCAAGTATTTTATCCAAGTTCAAAGCGGCACTGGAAATGTACTGTTTCGGGTATGGATAGATTATATAAAGTAGATCGTCTTATCGGGTTGGGAAAAATGATTTATTATCGGAGGTATATAAAAGATTTTCCCGCCTATACATTAGGAAATATCTGGCTTGATACTCAAGATAGGTATGCGAAAACATATGTTGTGCAGACTGTGCCTGCGGTAGTGCAGCGTTGTATTCTCATGTCCACCGATCCCGGCGACCTAATCCTCGATCCGACCTGCGGCTCCGGCACCACCGCCTATGTGGCCGAGCAATGGGGCCGGCGCTGGATCACCGTCGACACCTCGCGCGTGGCCCTGGCTTTGGCGCGGGCGCGTATTATGGGGGCGCGTTATCCCTATTATCTGCTCGCCGACAGCAAAGAGGGTCAACTCAAAGAGGCGGAGCTCAGTAACAAAGCCCCCTCTGAAGCGCCCACCTATGGCAATATCCGCCAGGGTTTTGTCTATGAACGCGTGCCGCATATCACCCTGAAATCCATTGCCAACAATGCCGAGATCGATGTGATCTATGAACAGTGGCAACCCAAAATTCAGAACGCTCTGAAGGCATTGAATAACGCACTCCAGGGCCATAAAACGCCGTTCAAAGTGACGACCGGTGGCCGTGAAGGCAAGCACATCGATTTTACCGCACTCTCAGACGCGACCGTCACCTTACCATCCGGTGAAACCGCACCGGTCAATGCCTTGCTGGATTGGGAGGTACCGCGCGAGTTTCCCAAAGATTGGCCGCAGACCGCACGAGAACCATTCGGGGCTTTTTGGCAGGCGCGCATTCAGCAGCAAAAAGAGATCGATGCATCGATTGCGGCCAAGGCGGATGTTGAATATCTGTATGACAAACCCTACGAAGACAGGAAAACCGTGCGTGTGGCCGGACCCTTTACCGTAGAAAGCCTGTCCCCGCACCGCGTTCTGGCTGTGGATGAAAACGACGAATTGCTGGATGGGGTTTCCGATGGTAAATCCGGTTACGGCGAAGAGTGGGATTTTGCACAAGTGATTCTCGATAACCTCAAACGCGCTGGCGTGCAACAGGCGCACAAGGAAGACAAGATCGAATTCACCTCTCTCACCCCCTGGCCGGGACATTATGTGTGCGCTGAAGGCCGCTATCGCGACGGCGATGCCAGTGGCAGGGAGAAACGCGCGGCGATTTTTATCGGTCCGGAATTCGGTACGGTCTCGCGTCCCGATCTGGTGGCCGCAGCACGCGAAGCCGGAGATGCTGATTTTGACACCCTCATCGCCTGTGCATTCAACTATGATGCGCATTCATCGGAATTTCACAATCTGGGATGCATTCCCATTCTCAAAGCGCGCATGAACGCCGACCTGCACATGGCCGGTGATCTGGCCAACACCGGCAAGGGCAATCTGTTTGTCATATTCGGCGAACCGGATATCGACATACTCGAGTCTGAAAATGACCAGATTCAGGTCAAGATCAATGGCGTGGATGTCTTTCACCCCAACACCGGCGAGATCCGCAGCGACGGCGCCGAGGGCATTGCCTGCTGGTTCATCGACACCGATTACAATGAAGAGAGTTTTTTCGTGCGCCACGCCTATTTTCTCGGCGCCAATGATCCCTATAAATCATTAAAGACCACCTTGAAAGCAGAAATCAACCAGGAGGCCTGGGATACCCTCAACAGCGACACCTCCCGGCCGTTCGACAAACCGCAATCCGGTCGCATCGCCGTCAAGGTGATCAATCATTTGGGGGATGAGGTGATGAAGGTGTTTAAGGTTTGAGTCTGAGGTAATGACCATGAGAAAAAAACTTGAAGAATTATTGAGATTGCCTCATGAAACGGAATGGGTAGAGTTTAAAGAGGCAAAAACCAATTTTCATTTCGATGATTTGGGAAAATATTTCTCAGCATTGGCTAATGAAGCAAATTTAAAGGAACAACATAATGGTTGGCTGATTTTTGGAGTCAAAAATAAAGATCACCGAGTATGTGGCTCAAATTATAGAGCAGAAACCGGTCAATTAGACAGTCTAAAGCATGAGATAGCAAAGCATACAAATGGTCATTCTTTTCGGCATATTCACGTCACTGATCATCCCGATGGTCGGGTGGTCATATTTGAGATCCCTCCTGCACCAAAAGGAATACCGGTTCCTTTCAAAGGACACTTTTATGGGCGTGATGGTGAATCGCTCGTTGCACTTGCTTTAAACAAATTGGAGCTCATTCGATCACAAGGGATCGGACATGATTGGTCTGCTGAGATTATGAAAGATGCCAAAATGAGCGACCTGGATAAAGAGGCGATACAAACCGCTAGAAATAACTTTAAAACAAAGAATCGAAATAAACCATTCAGTAATGAAATCGATAAATGGTCAGATGAATTATTTCTCGATAGGGCGAGGTTAACCAAAAATGGGGCCATTACCAATGCCTGTCTTCTCTTGTTGGGTAAAAACGAAAAATCATTTCTTCTAGAACCCGCGATTGCACAAATCACATGGAAACTTGAAAACGATGAAAAAGCATACGAACATTTCGGACCACCTTTTCTGCTAACGACCAACAAGATGTATGAGAAAATTCGTAATCCTAATCAAAAAATCGATATCCCTACTCATCTGATCCCTTATGAGATTCCCAAATATCAAAAATATGTCATTCTTGAAGCATTACATAATGCAATAGCTCACCAAGATTATAAATTACAAAGTCGAATTGTCATTTCTGAATTTTTAGAGAAATTGGTATTTGAAAATATGGGATCTTTTTTTGAGGGGACAATAACAGACTATACCTTATTAGGGAAAACACCTCAACGTTATCGTAACCGGTTTTTAGCGGATGCTATGGTTAATCTCAACATGATTGATACAATGGGTTATGGTATTCGACGTATGTATCAGGAACAAATGGACCGTTATTATCCCCTTCCAGATTATGATTTATCCGAACCGGATAGAGTAAAGGTTACAATACATGGTAAAGTAATCGATGCAAACTATACAGCCCTATTAATGGAAAAGAAGGACTTGTCCTTATCCACGGTTATACTTTTGGATATGATACAGAAAAACAAACACATTGATAAAAGTGATGCCCAAAAATTGCATAAAGCAAAACTTATTGAAGGTCGCTATCCGAATTTATTTATAGCGTCTCATCTGGCTTTGTCACCTGAAAAAAAAGCACAATATATTAAAAATCGGGCCTTTGACGATGCACACTATGCAAAAATGATTAGTACTTTTCTGAGCAAGTATGGAAAAGCTTCACGGCAAGATATAAACAATTTGTTAATAGATAAATTGCCCAGCATACTAACCAAGCAACAAAAAGAGAATAAAATTAGAAACCTGTTACATTCACGCTCTAAACAGAAAAAAATTACCAACATTGGAGGTGGACGAAATTCTATTTG